>NZ_JAPSIW010000001.1 GCF_031178505.1 Streptomyces sp.
GATGACACCGGGCTGCACGACGGCGATACGGACCTCCCCGGCGGCCTGGGGGCGCGGGGCCCACGCCGAGGCGGCCGCGGCGAGGGCGGCCACGGCGAGGATTCCCGCGCAAGCGGGGACGGCGGTGCCGGCGACGCGTGCGGTGGTGCGAGGCGCGGGGGACTGTGCGGCGGTATGGGGGGCGTGGGGCGACTGTGCGGTGGTGCCGGACGTGGGGGACTGCCCGGTGGTACGGGGGGTGGGGACCTCCGGGGCGGTGGCCGGGGCGGTGGCGCCCGTGACTCCTGGTCCCGTGCCGTCCGGCCCCGAGGCGCCGGTGCGGGATGCCGGGCCATGCGCCGCCGCCAGCCGCCCCGCCAGGGTCAGCGCCAGCAGCGCGAGGCCCACGTTCACCACCACGACCAGTGCGCTGACCAGCCACACCCCGCCCACCGACGCGAGCCGCAGCGCCGGGGCCACCTGCCACTGGCTGGAACCGAGCAGGCCCCAGGGGCCGCCCAGGTTCTCCCACGACCGTGCCAGTTCGACCATCAGCCAGCCCGAGGGCAGGACCACCAGGGACGCCGTGGCCCGCCCCGGAGACGCCGCGCCGCCGAGCAGGCGGCGGACCAGCCAGCCCCACGGCGCCCACAACAGCCCCAGCAGCGCTGCTATGACCACGGTGAAGACATGCAGGCTGGGCAGCAGCCAGTGGTGTACGGCGACCATGAAGCCCAGGCCGCCGAGCCAGCCGTCGAGCATGGCCCGCCGGGCGGTGGGAGCGGTGCGGATCAGCAGGATCCAGGGGACCAGCGCCCCGTACGCGAACCACCACAGCGACGGCGCGGGGAAGGCGAGGGCGGGGAGCGCGCCGGCCAGGGCGGCGATGCCGCCGCGCGACCAGCGTGAGGCCATGGCCCGCCGGGCGAGAGCCCCGGACCGACCCCGCCGGTCGCCGCCTTGCGTGCCGCCTCCCGTGCCGCCTCGGGTGGTGGCCGCGGTGCCGTCTCCGGTGCTGACCCCGGAGCCGTCTCCCGCGCCGTCGCCGTCGCGGTCGCCGAACTGATACATGCAGCGCCTTTCTCGATCCCGCCGCCCCGCCGGGCGTCCCAGTGTGCGCGCCCTCGGCGATCTAGAACAGGGGGTATTCGTGCTCGGCGGCACGGGGCGGGGGGAGCGGGGCGGTCCTCGGCGGAGGCCGGCCGGTTTCCGGCGGGGGTGAGTCAGTTCTGCCGGAGGCGGAGGCGGGCCGGTTCACGTGGACGGCCGGAGCGGGCCGGATCGCCTGCACGGTTGGGGTGGGGCACTTCCCGGTGGGTGGCTGGAGTGGGTCACTTCCGGGTGGGGGGAGCGAACACTCTCCGGCGGGCGGTCGGAGTGGGGCACTTCCCCGTGGGCGGCTGAGGTGGGTCACTTCCGGGCGGGCGGCTGGAGTCGAGCACTCCCCGGCGGGCGGCCGGAGTGGGTCACTTCCGGGTGGGTGGCTGGAGTGAGCATTGACCGGCGGGCGGCTGGAGTGGGTCACTTCCGGGCGGGCGGCTGGAGTCGGGCACTCCCCGGTGAGCGGCTGGAGTGGGTCACTTCCGGGTGGGCGGCCGGAGTGCGCATTACCCGGCGGGCGGCCGGAGTGGGGCACTCCCCGGTAGGCGGCTAAAGCGGGTCACCCCCCCGGTGGGCGGCCGGGATGGGCCATCCCGCGGCGGTGGGGCCGGCCCGACGGAGGAGCGGGCCATGTCGGGCAGCCATGCAGGGCTGACCGGCGGCCCGGCCCGGCCGGTCAGGACGGCCACCTGCCGCGTCAGCGCGAGCCGGATCGGATCACTTCCGGGTGGCTGCTGCCTCGCGGGCCCGCTCGCTGATCCGGCGCCACTTCTCCTCCACCGTGACCTGCCGCAGCCGCCAGCCGGCGGGGGTCCGCAGGAGCGCGAAGGAGTACCGACCGCCGCACTCGAAGTCCGGCGCCGTGGACTGCGCGTCGCCGTCGCGGTCCGGGAACCGCATGGGGTTCACATAGTCGGCCCGCACACGCGCGGTGTCGCCGACGTCCTGGTCGAGGAGGCCGAACTCCAGCTTCCGGTTGACGATGAGATGTTGGCGCATCGGGAACATCCGCATGGTCTCGGCCAGCCAGGCCGCGACCTCGGCGGCGCTTCCCGCGATACCGCCCGCCGAGCCGTAGTCGGCACGGCCCTGCGCGGCGAAGAGCCGCTCGTAGGCGCTCCAGTCGCCGTCGTCGACGGTCACCGCGTACTCGGTGATGAGGGCATCGATGGCCAAACGGTCGATCACGGCGGCCAGTTCCACGCGCTGCGTCATCGGCTCAGTGTTGGGCACGGGAGGTGCCGAGCCAAGGGGCGTGCAGGAACCGCGCCCGCCGGGTGGGCGGTGGTCCGGCGCCGAGGGTCGGCCGGGGCTGATCCGAACGACAGGCTCCAGGCGGCGCTAGGCGGCCTTCACGATCTCCGCGCGGACCGCTGCCGCCCACTCCGTCACCAGTCGCTCGTACTCGGCGCGCTGCTCGGCCGAGAGGCGTCCGCCGGCACGCAGCCACAGGCTGCGGATGCGCTCGTTCAGTTCCGCCGAAGAGCGCACGGAACCATGGGGTGGTGGGGTTAAGGGCATGCGGCCAGCCTAGGCGATACCTACGACAATCGGAACTGTCAGCTACCGCACACCTCCGCCAAGTGATCGATCGAGGCCGATCTGCCTCGGGTAGCCGCTCTCATATCGGTATGGAACGGTGGAAAGCGGCTCGATGGGTGTGACGTATCCCTGTCGAGTGCGTACGGAGCCCGCGCTGAGTTCTACCGAGAGAGGTGGCGAGATGTCGTCGAAGCGACGCCGTAAGAAGAAGGCCCGCCGCAAGCACGCGGCCAACCACGGAAGCCGCCCCCAGTCCTAGGCCCGGCCACCAGGCCGGCGTGGTCCGCCGTGGTCCGGCAGGGTGCCACCGTCCGGCGGGAAGGTGGCGCCCGTGCCGGGGTGGCGTTCGTCGCCGGGGTGACGCCCACGTGTGCCTGTATGCGCTCCGCGCAGGACGGGCGAACGCGAGGTGGCAGAGGACGAACCAGGGGTGAGTGGAGGGCGGACAGGGGGCGAACAGAGGATCGAGGTCCTCCAAAACGTCACTGCGTCTTCACCGTCCCCCACGTGGCGCATGATGATCCCTTCAGCACCTGCGCCATCCCAGGGGGATCATGCACGCCCGCTCCATCGCCGCCGCGCTCGTCGTCGGCACCAGCCTGTTCGCACTCACCGGCTGCGGCCCGGACCAGGCATCGAGCACCGGTACGAGCACCACCACCGACAAGCCCGTCGTCACCGGAGAAGCGGACGAAGGGGCGTCGGAGGAGAAGGCGGGGGACGAGGAGGCGGGGGACGAGAAGGCCGAGACCGCCGCGCTGCCGGACATGACCGGCAAGGGGCTGCAGTCCGCGCAGGACCAGGCACAGGCGGCCGGTTTCTACGGCCTCACCTCGCACGACGCGCTCGGCCGCGACCGTATGCAGGCCTTCGACCGGAACTGGAAGGTCTGCTCGCAGACCCCGAAGGCCGGGGACCACTCGACCGACACCAAGGTCGACTTCGCCGCGGTCAAGCTCGAGGAGACCTGCCCCGCCCAGGACGCGGGCGCGGAAGAGCCCCGGGCCGCGGGAGCGAAGATGCCCGACTTCACGGGCAAGGCGGTCAAGGTGGCGCGCGGGGCCCTCGACTCCGGCACCAGCATCACGGTCAATGACGCCTCGGGTCAGGACCGTTTCATCCTCATGGAGTCGAACTGGCAGGTGTGCGGCCAGGAGCCCGCCGCGGGCGCCAAGCTCGACGGCCGGCCCGTGACGCTCAGTGCGGTGAAGTTCGAGGAGTCCTGCTGACGTCATGGCGGTATAGGACACTTGTGCGCGCAACGTCACCGCCGGACGGCACCGCCGACTCCGGGCACGTAGGGACGGCGACCGGTGGTGACAGCGCCTCCGACTACAGCCCGGAGGGGGCGTGAGATCACGTGGCGGATCTGTACGGCGATTGGGCGGAGCTCGCGGCGGCGGAGGTCGACGGTGTCGACTACCGGATCCGGTCCACCGACCCGGCGGGGGCGTCCTTGGCGTCCATCGCCATCCACGGCGGCGGCATCGAGGCGGGGTCCGGTGAAATGGCCCGTGAGGTCGCCGGGACGTGGCTGCGGTACTACGAACTCGACGGAATGAAGTCCTCCGGCAACGGCGACCTGCACATCACGTCGACGAACTACGACGAGCCCCGCGCCCTCGCCCTGGTGGCGACGGCCCGCGGCTGCCTGTCCTTCCACGGCTATCAGGACGACGACCGCCTGCTCTCCACGACCGCCATCGGCGGCCGGGACACCGCACTGGCCGCCCGCGCGGCCGGCGAACTGCGGGTCGCCGGCTTCACCGTGACCGCCGCCACGGGCGACATCGCGGGCACCAACCCCGCCAACATCTGCAACAGGACGCTGTCGGGCAGCGGCGTACAACTGGAGATGAGCCAGGCCCTGCGCCGCAGCTTCTTCCCCGGCGGGGACCTCACCCGCCCGTCACGCGAGTCGGGCGCCCGCACGGAGGCCTTCTTCCGCTACGCGGCGGCCCTGCGCTCGGCCTGCACCGTCCCGGCCCCGGCCCCGGCCGCGGACCGCTCGGAACTCATCCCGCCGACTCGCCCGCGTGCGGGCTCAGGACGCCCATGCTGACCAGGACGATCAGGACGAGGCCGAGTACGACGCGGTAGTAGACGAAGGGCATGAAGCTCTTCGTGGTGATGAACTTCATGAACCAGATCATCAACCGGACTGGTTCACCGCTGTGACCTGCTGTTTCCACCATTCAACAAGTGCGGGTGGGAGAGAAATGGGAGAACCGTCAGGCAACTCCGGCCTCTCCTCCCGCAGGAACCGCTCGAAGCGCTCCTGCAACGAATCCATGATGGCCCGCTCCATACCCGTTGTCACGTTCGCATACAGGCCCTCGACGCCGGCCACCTCATGTCCCATCCGGGTCTCCGTCGCGATCCGGCTGTGACCGTCCTCGTCGATCCACTCCTTGTGGCCGTGCCGCACCAGATACAGGCGCTTCCTGGCATAGGCGGTCGCCGGAATCTCCGGCAGCGGGCGGCGCGAGGATACTTTCTGCCGCTGTCCCAGGCGTGTCCGCTCGAACTCCTGCGACGCCTTCCTGCCGTCCGCGACCGGCCGCCAGTAGTAGTAGGTGAAGTTCGCGTTCGCCAGCAGACCGCCCGTCACCGACCGGAACACGTACTCGCCATCGTGACTGCCCAGCAATAGCTCGAGCAGCGAGGCGAGAAACGGCGGGATCACCAGAGCGCGCCGGGACTCGTACTTCGGCGGGAACTCCCTGAGTTCGCCGCCCTCCCTCTGGTGCTGCCACTGCACACGCACCGCAGGCATCAGGTCCGGGCCGTACCGCTCCAGATCCTCCGCATGCCGCTCTGCCCGGTCCCGCTCCTCCGGGTCGTCCAGCGGGTCGGAGGCCGGCCAGGCGGGGTGCGTGTAGGCGCGTCGCAGGGCGTACAGCTCGGCGGGCCGCATGCCGGTGCAGGCCATCGTCCAGACGAAGACGAAACCGTCCAAACCCCAGAAGACGAGCGCGTTGCACGCCAACTGATGGACGTCCTCAATGCGCATCTCACGCTTGCGCTCGCGCGGCTTTTTCGTGTACTTCCCGCGGCGGGCGCGCTTGCCTTTCGGGACCGGCGAGGCGGCGCGCAGGCCGTCGTCGACGGCGTCGTCCATGAGCATGGAGAAGACGGTGAGGATCTCCTCACCGTATTTGTCGCCGACGTTGGGCTTCGCCTTGAGCTGGATCTTCCAGGCCCGGTAGGCGGAGGGCTTGATGTCTCCGACCGCGGTATCGCCCCAGCGGGGCACGATGTACAGGCGCAGCATGGACCGGATCGCCTTGTCGCGCAGGTGCCCGACGTCGAGAGTCTCTGGCCAGGTGCGGCAGTAGTCCCGCATGAGGAGGGAGCCGTCCCGCTTGCTGACGTAGCGGTCGTTGCGGATGTCCGCCTCGCGGTCGAGACCGTAGTTCTTGGCAACGACTTCGTCGGTGAATCCGCCCTGCTGGTCGTAGATCCACTTGCCGCGTTCATCTTTGGCGCCGGTGTTCCACACGACTCGGCAGGTGTTTCCGCGCCACTCGACGTAGGCCATGTTCGCCCCCTGGTCTTGCGTTGCGGTGACCGGCTGGCACCCCTGCCGCCGGCCCTCCGCTGCTCCTGTCCTACGACCCTTGGCTGCCTATGACGCAGTTCTGGCAGTCGGCGCAGGAGCCTCCTTGACGCTCTATCAGGCTACGTACTTTGCGTCGCGCTTGTGCGTCGTACTTAACCTTCGGCGTCGCAACACACACGACCTTCCCAGCCACCTGGCCATGGAATCCGAAGAATCCGGGGCCCAGGTCGACCACGAGCAGTTCGTGCATGGGCTCCCCCTTTCGGGTGCGAGGGAACCTCCCAAGTAGTTGAAGATGCTGCCATGTTGACGGGCGGTTGTGACCAGGTTCGTCCAGAGTGGCGCTCGTTCTTAGGTAACGAATCGGTGTATGGAAAAGGTTGTGCCGCAGATCTGATCAATCTTGTTCAATTCCGCGCTCCTTCCACCGCTGCATAACCTCCTCCACCGCCCGCTGCTTGAGGGCGCGGATCTGGGCGGCGCTGAGATCGTCGCCGACCGCGATAGCGGCGTTCTGCACGGCGTCGCCGACGTCCTTCGCCAGGTCTTCGGCTCGGACCGGTGAGATGGTGCCCGCCTCGTCCCGCTCTATGAGGGTGGCTGCGGCGGCGCCGTCGAGGATGTGGATGCAGCTGCCGGGCGCCCAGCCGAGGACGGCTTCGACCTTGCCGTAGGTGGTCAGGCGCACCGGCTTGGCGTCTTCGATCTTGCTGTACGTGTTGATCTGCAATTCCGCGGCCCTGGCTACGTCGATCTTGTTGTGTCCGAGGTCGACGCGGCGCTGGATGACTGCGGTCGCAAGCCGCTGCAGCGCGGCTGCGTCGTAGGGGGGTGGCATGACCCACATCATCGCAGGAGCTCGTAGGAACAGCTAGGAACACTCAGCTATCTGGCTGGAACCTTGACGATTCCGTGTCGTGGCGCGAGCCGCTCGGGCAAAAAAATGCGCGTTTCTACATGTTACTGCGCGGTACTAGTAGCGTTAACGCGTAGAAACGCGTAGCTTCAGTGCATGGAAAGACCCCCAGCCACCTACCAGGTGCACGGGCCATCACTCCGAAGACGGCGCATGAGTCAGGGCCACTCAGTCCAAGCAGTCGCTGACGCGGCAGGCATCTCACGCAGCTACCTGCAACGGCTCGAAACAGGCACCCGGGAGTGCATGGGGCCTGAGCGCTACATACGGCTCCGCACCGCCCTCAACGCCACAGACGACCAGATCCTCGCCCGAACAGTGGGCGACCCAGAAGAGAGGTGATCATGTCCACCCCCACCGCCGGCAGCAACGACACCGCGACAGCCGACACCGAGACGATGATGCGACGCGACGGCTACCTGCCACCGGACGAAGCCGCCGCTGACCTCGGCTGCGGCAAGCGCTGGCTCCTCGACGGACTCAACCACCACGGCTTCCCCCACACCCGCATGGGCCGGGCGAAGTGGCTCAGCCCCGAGGACCGCGAAGAGATCCGCAAGCTCTGCCGCGTCCCCGCCGAGCCCGCCAAGATCACGCGCCTTCGCAAGGGCATCTGCAAGCCCGCCAAGTCCGCCGCCTGACGGCGATGCGGCCCCACCCGCCGGGCTTCCACACACCGGCAGACGGGGCCTCCGAGGAACTCCCTCACCTGCAATCCACCTGCAAGAGAAAGAAGGACCCCGTGTCCCCATCATCGTCTGAGTCCCGCGAGGTCGTGAAACTCGACCTGTCCGCCGGCTCCATCCACACCACTCTGATCGACGACGAACCGCGCGTGCTACTCAAGCCCGCCATCGAGTCGCTGGGCCTCGACTACTCGACGCAGCTCGCCAAGCTGAAGACTCGCTCCTGGGCCTCCGTGGGGCAGAGCCCCATGCAGCTGCCGGGTGACACCCAGACGCGCCTCCACTCGACGGCCACGGTCCGTACCTTTCTGATGCTGCTGGCCACCATCAACGAGAACCGGGTCAAGGTCGAGGCCCGCCCGACGCTGGTCGCGTTCCAGAACGAGACCGCGGATGCCATCGAGGCGTACTGGACGCAGGGCGGCACCATCAACCCGCGTGCCACGGAGGACCAGCTCGACTCGCTGATCTCGCGGGCGAAGCAGCAGGCCGAGGTGCTGTCGATCCTGGCGCCGATCGTCTCGCCGGGGTGGCTGGAGACGAAGGGCCGCCTGGTGGCCGCCCGCGCGCTGGGCGAGGAGCCGGACGTCGACCCGATGGACGTGCCGCTGTACGTGCCGGACTTCCTCAAGGGCAAGGGCCTGAAGCGCAAGGACATCGAGTCGGCGCAGTCCTGGTTCGGCCGGCGTGCCGCGGCGATCTGGAAGGGCCGCACGGGCGAGGACATCGGAACCCGGCAGGCGGATCTGCCGAACGGTTCGGTGCGGGAGACGAAGGCGTGGACGGCCCGGCACCTGCCGGTGTTCGAGGAGACCTGGGACCGCTACTACGCCGCCCAGTACCCGCAGCAGGAAACGCTCGGCGGTGCGGCATGAGTGACCTGACGGACTTCGAGGCGATCGTCGCTGTCCAGCCTGAGTTGGTGATGACTCCGTTGCAGGCGATGTTCGCCGAGGCGGACGAGGAGCTGAGGGCTGAACGCCCGGAAGGCTTCGAGGTGCACGAGATCGTCGAACGGGCGTTCTTCCACCTTCCCGTGGCTGAGCATGAGGCGGCGCGGCGTGAGCTTGGCACCGTGTACTGGGAGGCGCGCATCGCCGACGAGCAGATGCTGGCCCACGCCGCCGAGTTGCAGGCGCAGCGCCGGGAGCTCCGCCGCCTCTTCGGCCGGTACGAGGATCTCGCCGAGTCTGGGGCACCGGTGCCGTATGAGCTGCTGCTGAGCATCGTCAAGCTGGCCCTCCCGCTGACGGGGAGCGCGTCATGAGCGCCCGCGAGAACCTCATCGGCTTCTGCCTGGTAGCCCTGCCGAACGAGCCGGGCTTCGCGAGGGCTGAGCGGCTGGCTGACGCCTACCGCGCCGAGGTGCTGCGTGAGGTGTACGCCGCGATCCAGGACCCGCAGCAGCGGGCTGCCGTTGGCGGCGGTCTGGGCTGGGAGACGGCCCGCGACGTCGTCCACAACCTGCTCCGCAAGACCGAGGGCGGTGACCAGCGATGACCGACCGCCTGACACCGCAGCGCGAAACCGAAATCCGCAAGCACATCGCCGAGCTGATCTACCCCACCTACGGGCAGCGCGACACGGAGCGGACTCTCGCTATCGCCGACGCTGTGATGCCCGCCGTGCGCGCCGGAGTCGCCGCCGAGCTGGCTGCGGTCCGCGCCGAACGCGACGAGGCACGGGCTCGGGTGCGGGAGCTGAAGCGCCCGGCCGTCGAGGCGCACCGCAACGAGATCCGCCGGTCCTACGCCGAACTCGCCGTCACCGCCCGCGAGGACCGCGACTACGAGGGTGCCTTCAACGTCGAGTGCCAGCTCCGTGAGCGCGAGGAGCAGTGGAAGCGCGAAGACGAGGAGGCCACATCATGACCGCGAATCCGATCGTGGACGTCGAGAGCGACGCGAAGGCCGTTGCACTGGCCGAGGCGTACCGGCATCAGCCGGAGCCGCTGGAGGCCGAGTTCGCGGCCCTGGCCTGCGCCCACCCCGAGGCGTGCGCCTGCGAGGACGACCCTGGCTGGGCGGCGTTCATCGCCCGCCAGACCGCACTCAACAACCTGTGGCGTCAGGCGGCCCGGTTCAACGCCGCGAACCCGGTCGGCACCCCCGTGATCGCCTACCCCGGCTGCCGGCCCGAGGACCACCCCGGCGATGAGCACCTCGTCACGACGACCCGCAGCCGGGCCACCGTCCTCAGCGGCCACACCCCGGTCGTCTGGGTGAACGGCCACTCCGCCTGCATCGCCCTCACCCACATCGACGTGCGCCCCGGAGGTGCTTCGTGAGCAGCAGTCTTCGCACCACCTGGACGCCCGACGGCCAGATCGAATCGATGGGCAGCACCGACGGCCACCTCTACCTGTACCCGGGCAATCTTGCCGGGGACCAGATCGTCATCGCGCCGCCGAAGAACATGCCGCCCGAGCAGATGCTGGCCGTCGCCAACCGCGTGCTCGCCGGCGTGCAGCGGTGGCGAGACACGGTCGCACAGCACGCCGAGCGGGCACGCACCACCGCCGACGAGCTCGCCGAAGCCCGCGCTGAGATCACACGCCTCCGGGCCGAGACCAAGGACGGAGACGAATCATGACCGCACGGATCATCGGTGGCCTTCTCTACGACCTGGATGACGGCCCGGTGGGCACGGACTTCGGGCGGGGCTTCGACGGCAGGCCGGAGCAGCGACTCGTCCTCGGTGACGAGCAAGGCAGCGACAAGCTGTCGATCTCCCTCACCACCACATCGCTCGCAGGAATCGACGACCTCATCGAAGCCCTCCATCGCATCCGCGACATCAAGACCCAGCAGAGGCGACTCTCGGAGGTGGCGGCATGAAGTGCGGAGAGCTGAGGCCGGAGAGCAGCTACCAGAGGTGCGACCGCGACCTGCAGCACGTCGGTCCGCACGAGTACCTCGGCCAGAAGTGGCAGCGGATCGTGCCCGAACTGCCCGACCCGGATGTCGAGTCGCTCCTCGAAGAGACGCTGCCCGCCAACGCGTGGGGCATCAACGAACGGCGCTTCCCGATCATCGTCACGGAGACGATCGTGCGGGTTCTGTGGGTCGACGCCGAGACCGAGGACGAAGCCCTCGCCTACTGGGCCGACGACTGGACCGACATCCCCCTCAAGGACGCCGACGTCATCGACGGATCACTCGACTTCGAACGCCCCGACGAGTACCAGCGGCAGGAAGCGTTCGAAGCGAGGGGCCACAGGCGACACGTCGGGCCTGAGATCGCCTGCCCCGACTGCGGCAAGACGTCCTTCCGCCGGGCCTGGTTCCACAACCCGTACCGCAAGTGCCACGGCCCGATCGTGTGGAGGACGACCGTCGGCCGTCCGATGCGCGACTGGCAGCAGACCCCCGTGGGTGGCACCGACAGCACGAAGGCGGTGGCGTGATGACCGCGATCCTGCCCGAGCGGCCCACCGCCCTCGACAACCTGCCGCCCATGCCTGCAACCGCACCGCCAGTCATCCTGCCCGGCCTCCTCGCCGCCGTCGGCGTCGTCGAACGGCCCGTGCCCCGCTGGATCACCGACCCCGACCTCATCCGGTCGATCCTCGACGGCCACGTCGACATCCCCGACGAACTCAACCCGCAGGGGGCGTGATGAGCCAGCTCAGCGAACGACAGACACGCCTCCTCGAAGCCCTCAAAGCCGAAGGCGGGGTCATCAGGGCGAGCCGCGTGCACGACCTGAACCGCGGCCTTGGCGCCCCGAAACGCACCACCGCCCGCCACGACCTCGCCGCCCTCCGCAAGCGGGGCCTGCTCATCCAGGGCGGAGCGGAAGACGGCCGCTTCTACCTCCTCACCCGGAAGGTCACGACATGAGCCCTGATCTGACCGTCCTCGCCTGCGGCCTGCTGTTCCTCCTCGGCGTCGAGGCCACCGCCATCTCCGCCCGCACCACCCCGCAACCTGCGCCCGGACGGCCCGAACGCGACACCAGCCGCACACCCGTCGCCCACCCCCGGCCCGGCATCCGCGACCTCGCCAAGAAGAAGGAGACGTCGTGAGCCTCATCCACCGGCCGAAGACAGGCAAACACCGGGTCGGCGACCGCATCGCCGCCCTGGAACAGCAGGTCGCCGCACTCCGAGCCGACAACACCAAGCTCCTCAACTTCAAGGCCGCCGCCGACGACTACTTCATGCTCCTCGTCGACGACCGCCAGCACGTGTACGACGCCTGGCAGGCCGAAGGACACAAGCGCACCGAAGCCGAGATCGTCACCGCCCCGCCGATGCACCGCGACACCACCGCGGTCGAGGACCAGGCCACCGCACCCATCGACGTCCGGCCCCTCTGGGACGCCCACCGCCCCCGGCAGGCGAGCTGGGGCCGCGCGGAGGATGACACCCTGCCGCTCCCGGCCGTGAGGGAGGCGTCGTGAAAATCACCGCACGGCGGCCTCTCAGCGGAAACAGCACCACGACGGCCTGGGGACGCGTCATCGGCGGGCGCCGCTACTGGTTCGAGGCGACCCCGTTCGAGATCAAAGTATTCCGGCTAGACCAGAAGAGCGGCAGCCTCGTGCACCACTGGCGACACATGCCGGACACGGTCGGCGAGTACGACCGTTACGACCCGGCAACTCGCCCCCGCCCGGGTGAGATCGCATGGGCCAAGCACTGGGACCACAAGACCACAGAGCTCCTGTACGTCACGGGCTGCCGCGTGTGCGGCGACGTAGCCGAGGTGACACGCCAGCAGCTCATCGCCCGCCACGGAGACCCCTACGGAACAGGTGGCTGCGCTGGCACAGGCACCGCAGCCACCCTCGAGGCAGCCCTGGTACGGGACAGCCAGCTCTCCCCAATGGAGAAGATCGTGAGCTCCCGGCTCTTCCACTACCTGATCTCGTGCCGCGGCTTCGACAGCATCACCGGCGAAGAATGCCATCACCCGATCTGTGACAGCAGCCGACAGGCCGGGATGGCCTGGACGCTCTCGGGCTGGCGGAAGGTCGAAGAGCCCGCCCTGTTCTGAACCGGCACCGCCTCGACGCTGCCTCAGACTCCGCCGGCCGTGCGGTGACCCGCCCCGCCGCGGCCGGCGGCCAAACCTTCAGGAGAACCCCGTGAACGACATCACCGAGCCCGCCCAGTTCCCCCTCTTCCCGCTCACCGACCTGCAGACCAAGGGCTACGCCCAGCCTGAGCCCCGCGACGACGAGACCGTCGAGCAGGACGAGCCCGAGACGGAAGCAGCATGAAACTCCGCATCGAACAGAAAGAACTCGCCGAAGCCGCCCGACGAGCCCACCGGCGGCTGCCCGCCAAGCCGCTCAACCCCGTCCTCGCCGGCCTCCTGCTGGAAGCCACCGCCGACACGGCGACCCTGTCCGGGTTCGACCTGGAAACCAGCACCCGCGCCACACTCGACGCCGAGACGCTGGAGCCGGGCCAGGTGCTCGTGTCCGGGCGGCTCCTCGCCGACGTGACCGCCGCCCTGCCTGCCGGCCCTGTCGATGTGGTTGCCGACGACCACGAAGTGACGGTGTCCACGCCCGGCAACGCGTTCAGCCTCCCCGCCATGGAACGTCGCGACTATCCGGCCCTCCCCGACCCGCCCAAGCAGTCCGGCACCGTCGACGGCCCTGCCTTCAACAAGGCCGTCGCGCACGCCGCCGAGGCCGCCATGAGCACCGACGATGCGGTCGGGCAGCTCGAAGCGTTCGGCGGCGTCGAAGTAGCCGCCCTCGGCGACACCCTGCGGATCCGGTCCAGCGACCGATACCGGCTCGTCGAGCACGCCCTCGACTGGCGGCCTGAGAACGGCGACGGCAGCCTCCTCATCCCGGCCGAAGACCTGAAGAAGACGTCCCGCGCCCTGGCGGGCGGGCCCGTGCACCTGTCCTTCGGCAACGGGCACGGGGTTGCAGCCCTGACAGGGGCAGGACTGGCCGTCACCAGCCGCACCATCGCCAGCGAGTTCCCGGACATCGGCCGGCTGTTTCCGCAGCCGGAAGGCGCCTCGGGCTGGGCGATCGTCGACGGCCGCGAGCTAATGGAGGCGGTGAAGCGGGCCGCACTCGTCAACGACAAGGAGGAGAAGCCGGTCGTCCTCGACTTCACTCGCGAACGGATCACGGTGCGCGGCGGCACGGACGGCAGCAGGGGCATCAGCCAGGTCGACGCCGAAACAGTCGACCTGGACGGCTTCCAGATCGCCTTCCGGCCCGGCTTCCTCAGCTCCCTGCTGGCCCCCATGGAGGGCCCGGTGCGGCTGTGGCTGTACACGCCGACCAAGTCGGTACTCATGCACGCCGACGACGACAACACCACCTATCGGGCCGTGTGCATGCCCGTCCGCCTCAAGTAGCCGCCACCGTAGACGCCGCGTAGAGCACCCTCCGGCTCCGCGGCAGCCGTGGCCCCCACCCCATCCACCCCCGCACGGGCGGGGGCCACGGCACCCGACACCCTTTGGAGCGCCACATGAGCACCACAAGCCCCACCATTCCCAAGGAAACCGCCCGCCACGTCCTGTGGCGCTACGACCGGCAAGGCGGATGCCAGCCGGGCCCGTTCACCGAGCACCTCATGGCCGCCATCGAGCGCGCCGACCACCAGAACCGGGCCATCCTCCGCGACGCCTATCCCGCCCTGTCCGCGGCCATGCACCTCGCCCGCTACGACGAGGAAGGACTCGCCAAGCTCCACGCCATCGCCACCGGCCAGGCGCCGCTCACCTGCACCTGCGGCGACGCGGCCGGACCATTCGACCTCCGAGGCCGCTGCGAGACCTGCATCGGAGACGCCGCATGACCGCCGTCCAGCCAGCCCCTCCCGCCGGCCGCCTGCTCGGCACCTTCCAGCCCGGCAGCCCCGAATGGCACGCGGCCCGCGCCAACGGCATCGGCGGCTCCGAGATCTCCGCCATCCTCGGCCTCAGCCCCCACGAGTCGACGTTCTCCCTGTGGCACCGCAAGAAGGGCAACGTCGGGCCGGTACAGGAAGCCTCGGAGATGTACTGGGGCAAAAAGCACGAGCCCACCATCTGCGACGAGTTCGCCACCCGGCACCCCGAACTCCTCGTCCTCCCGTCCGGCACCTACGCCGCCGACGACCTGCCCTGGTGGATCGCCAACCCCGACCGGCTCGGCTTCACCCCGGACGGCGAACTCGAAGTCATCGAAGCGAAAACCGCCTACGACGACCACGAATGGGGCGAGGAAGGCACCGACCAGATCCCCGTCCATTACAAAGCCCAGGTCCGCTGGTACCTGCGCGCCCTCGGTGCACGCCGTGGTCGCGTCGCCGTCCTCATCGGCCTCTCCGACTACCGCGAATACGTCGTCGAGCCCGACGACGCCGACACCCAGCTGATGCTCACCGCGGGCCAGGCGTTCATGGACTCCCTCGCCGCCGGACAGGCCCCCTCCATCGACGGCCACACCGCCACCTTCCAGGCCGTCAAGGAGATCCCCGACGGAATGGTCGACGTCGACGTCCCCATCGACCCGGCCCTCCGCGACCGCTACTTCGCCTCCCTCGCCGCCTTCAAGGCGGCCGAAGAAGAGAAGCGCCACGCCTCCGGGCTCGTCCTCGACCAGATCGCCGACGGCCGGCGGGCCATCTGCGGCGACGACCGCGTCGCCACCCGCACCGTCCGCAACGGCAAGACCTACTCCCTCCAGCCCGCACGAAACAGGAGCACCGCAGCATGACCGAACAGAACGTCTCCAACGCCGTCGCCGTCCGCGACAACGGGCCCGCCGCCCAGATCGAGCAGTACCGCGACGAGTACGCGGCCCTTGTCCCCTCCCACATCAACGTCGACCAGTGGGTGCGCCTCGCATCCGGCGCCATCCGAGGCGACAAGATGCTCATGCAGGCCGCACAGACCGACGTCGGCGTCTTCCTGCGCGAGCTGAAGACCGCCGCACGTCTGGGGCTTGAGCCCGGAACCGAACAGTTCTACCTGACTCCGCGCAAGTCCAAGGCCCACGGATACAAGTTCATCATCAAGGGCATCGTCGGCTACCAGGGGATCGTCGAACTGATCTACCGGGCGGGCGCCGTCTCCTCCGTCATCGTCGAAACGGTTCGCGCCCGCGACAGCTTCCAGTACGTTCCCGGCCGCGACGAGCGCCCCGTCCACGAGATCGACTGGTTCAGCGGCGAACGCGGCGACCTCGTTGGCGTCTACGCCTACGCCGTCATGAAGGACGGTGCCACATCCAAGGTCGTCGTCCTCAACCGGCGGCAGGTCATGGAGGCCAAGGAGAAGTCCGACAGCGCCAACGGCAAAGGCGCCGACTATTCGCCGTGGAACACCAGCGAAGAAGCCATGTGGCTGAAGACGGCCGTGCGCCGCCTCTCCAAGTGGGTGCCTACCTCGGCCGAGTACATGCGCGAGCAGCTCCGCGCCCAGGCCGAGGTCGCAGCAGAGATCACGGCCGGACAGCCTGCCGAACCTCTCCCGCCGATGCCGCAGCCCACGGCCCTCGACGACGGCGAACCGGACTCCGAGGACGAGCCCGTCGACGCCGAAATCGTCGCCTAGCCCGCGCACGCCTGAGCCGGCTGCGGGCAAGGCAGCCGGCTCCTCATCTAGGAGACCACAGTGACCAAGCACCTGACCGTCGCCGAGCGGCTCGCGTCGACCGAGAAGGACGCGCTCCTCGCCGACATCGCCAAGCACTCCGAATGGGACCGGTTCCTCGTCGAGCAGGCCGTCCTGCATTTCGGTGAGCAGCACGCCGAATGGTCGTGCAACCAGATCCGCGACGTGCTCCCCGACCTCGGCACCGGCTTCCTCGGCGCTGCGATCAACAGTCTGCGGGCCGCCGGGATCATCGAACGAACCGGCCAGTACGTGCCCTCCACGTCGGCCGCCACCCACGGCCACCCCATCGCCGTCTGGCGACTGACCGCCGACGGCCGCCGCATCGCCCGCCAGCGCCGCAACGCACGACAGCAGCGGAGGGCCGCATGACCGCCGACGCCCTCGCCGTCATCGACACCTACACGACCGCCCTCACCCGGGCCCAGTACGCCTGGCGCGGCCTGCTCGCCGCAACCGGTGCCGCAGCCGTCCTCGCCGGCTACCACGCCGCCAACCGCATCGGCGCCAGCTTCACGCGCGCCCACCACACCATCGCCGACATCCAGCAGCGAGAGGAGAAGCGGCCGTGACCACCACCGTCCGCGAAGCCCCCCACCACCGCAACCTCACCTGCGTGAAGGAGTACCGCTGCAAGCGGCCCGAGTGCATGGCACGCAGTCGGGCGTACCAGAACATCCGCTACCGGAAGCAGGGTTACGGCACCTGGCAGCCATTCGTCGATGCCGAACCCATCCACCAGCACCTGCTCAACCTGAAGGCACACGGCATGAGCTGCGCCCAGGTCGCCGAGATCGCAGGTCTCTACACGGCCACGGTCAGCGGCTTCCTGTACGACCTCGGCCCCAAGCGTCCCCGCAAAAGGCGTGCCACCCCCGACATCGCAGAGAAGATCCTTGCCGTCAGCGTGGACCAAGGCGTGCCGCACCTCATCGACAGCACCGGAACCCGCCGCAGGCTGCAGGCGTTGGCACGCCTCGGCTGGCCCATGAAGACCCTCGGCCCCCACATCGGCGTCCATCCGGCCACGGCCCCCCGGCTCGCGCTGCAGGCAAGGGTGAGCGCCGACAGCGCCAAGGCTGTGAAGCGCTGCTATGAGCTACTGCGAGACCAGAACCCGGTAGAGCACGGGGTCGCCCCGGGGGTGGCGCGCAAGACGCGCAACCGGGCCGAGCGTGAGGGCTGGCCGGACCCGCAGTGGTGGGAGGACTACGGCCGCATCGACGACCCTGCCTTCGACCCCGACGAGGCCGAAGCCGAACTCAACTTCCACGAGCGCGCCGCCCTGCGCCGCGAGGAGATCATCCACCTCGCCTGGTGCGGCTACCAACCCGAACAAATCCTCGACCGCCTCAACCACGAAGTGTCCATCTCCACCGTCCGCAACATCGTCGCCGAATGGCGCAGCGGACAGAAGCGCGACCGCAGCAAGGCGGTAGCCGCGTGAACGCCGACGTGCGCCTCCACATCGAGAAGCTGCTCCGGGAAGGCCACAGCGACCTCGCCGTCCACAAGGCGACCGGTGCCGCCCGAACCACCGTCGCCCGGCACCGCAAACACCTCGGCCTGCCCGGCTACCGCACCACCGCAGACAGCCCCGCATGCCGCCACGGCCACCCCTTCCCGCAGAACCGGGCCCACGACAGCAACGGCTGGCTGTACTGCCGCGCATGCTCCCGCATCCGCTCACGGGCTTACCAGGCCCGCACCTACATCCCCGCACAACCGGACTGGGCGGCCATCGAACGCGCCGCCGCCGGCGACCCACCCCACCGGCTTACCTCACGCGAACGCGCCGCCGCCATCCAGCAGTGCGCCACCTGGCAACACCCCGCCGACATCACCGCCGAACGCATCCACTGCTCGCCCCGCACCGTCCACCGCCACCGGCAGCGGGCCGCCGCATGACCGCGGCCCGCGCCCGGCCGACGGACTGCCCGACCGGCAAACGCCGCTACCGCGACCGCATCGGCGCCAAATACGCCCTCGCCGTCCTCAAAGAATCCGCCAGCTGGCGGCGGCAAGAAACCCGCGCCTACCACTGCCGCGCCTGCAACGGCTGGCACCTCACCAGCAAGCCATAGCCGCACGACAAAGGCCCCGCACGCGGCGGGGCCCGGAGGGAGGAGGAGAGATGCGATCAGTCGTCGGCGGAAAGTCGAGCGTAGAGCTCGGGATCGATCTCGCGCAGCGCGTTGACTATGCGCTCGTTCTCGACGGCCTCCTCATGGAAGGCGGGCTCGACCAGCGCAACGTATCGCTGACCGAAGTAGGTGAGCCAGCGCGGTTCGTGCTCGACGCGGACTTCGTCGACCAGTGTGGACAGACGGCTTCGGGCGTCACGCAGGGGAGTGTCGTGAGCGTCGGCCGCGGCGTGCATCGAGTTGTGGACGGGCTTCTCTGCCTTGATGGCGATGGCCTCATGTTGGCGGGCGGTTCCTCGATTGGGATGCCATTCGATTTCGCGCTTCTCGACGAGATGCCACCAGCGCTTGGTCAGGGCGTGGAAGGCGAAGCGGGTATCGGGGTTGTTCGTCATGCCGACGTACAGAAGCCGACCCCCACGGGTGTACAGGCGGTACACGGAGGTCGGCTGGTCTTCGATGTGCGCCACGCGGGCTCTCCTCGGTCAGGCCGGGGAGTCGCCCCCCGACTGGGCTTTCTTCCTACTGGTGACGGTCGGCTCACGCAGCGGCTCGATGTTCCGCCTGCGCGCGATGCGGCGGATCGTCTCGTAGCTGTAGCCGGTTGCCGTGGCGACTGCGCTGGGCTTCAGCCCGTCGATCAAGGCAACGGCCACAGCGTCCTCAAACTGCTTGGCCGCGGCCTTCTCGGCGGCACGCTTCGCCTCGGCGGCCTCCTTCAGGCGGGTCACGGTCTCCTCCTCGGTCATGGCCGCATGGTCCCACACGGCCTAGGCCACATCCAGTTGCACAACTATAGCCAACACGCATGTGGCCAAGTGTATGTTGGCTATATGGGTTCGCGCCAGCCGCGAAGCCGACCGCCCTGAAGGGCCTGGTTCCGCGCGCCCAAAGACCCCATCCGCATGTACCGAAAGAAGACCTCGTAATGGCCCGTGGACACGGACGCATCCTCACGAGCATCTGGGATGACGACGACTTCCTCGCCCTCGACCCGAGCGAGCAGCGCCTCTACCTGTTCCTGATCTCGCAGCCGAACCTGAATCACGCCGGCCTGCTCGACCTGACCCTGCGCCGCTGGTCCCGAAAGGCCCGCGGCCTGAACTTCGCCGAGCTGGAGAAGACGCTCCAGGCCCTGGAAGCGGCCCGCTTCATCGTCATGGACGACGACACGGAGGAGCTCCTCATCCGTTCGTTTATCCGTAACGACGGCGTGTGGAAGCAGCCGAAAGTCATGGGCGCCATGGTGTCCGGGGCCCTGGAGATTTCCTCGTGGCGGCTGCGTCGGGCTCTGCTCGCCGAGATGGATCGCGTGCCGCTCGACGAGCTCAGCAGCGAGCCGACGAAGAAGCGCGATGGCTCTCGCGGCCCGTCGATCCGGGAGCAGGTTGTCGAGCACATCAACACCCTGCGCAAGGCGTTCGGCAACCCCCCTCCCGACCCCACGGAAGGGGGTTCGGGAACCCCCTCCGCACCCCCTTCCGTAACCCCCTCCGACACCCCTGCGCAGCCCCCTGCCGAGGGGGGTCCGAGAGGCTCTACGCGCGGGCGCGCGGCCACACACGTGCGCGCGGCCCCTGCCCCTGCCCCTGCCCCTGCCCCTGCCCCTAACCCCGTTGTGGCTGAGGTGGGGGATAAGACATCAGGTAGTAGCGGGCCGATCTCCACGCCGCCTCACGGCGACGCCCCCATCGACATCGACGGCTTTGGGCTCACCGACTCGATGCGTCGCTGGGCCCTCGACACCTTCGGCCCCGGACTCGACATCGACTACGAGACCGCACAGTTCGTCGACCACTTCCGCGCCCAGGGTGTTCGGCGACCGAACTGGCCCACCGAGTGGCAGAAGTGGGTTCGCCGCTCCGCGAAGTACGCCAGCGAGCGCGCCAACCGGACGAAAGCCCCCGGCAATGTCATCCAGCTCCCCTCTGGCCAGACCCTCACCGGCACCGACGCGAAGGTTGCCGGCTGGATGGCCATCGCCGAACAACTCCGCCAGGAAGGAGATCCCGCATGAACGCCGATGAGGCCGCCGAACTCCTCGCGCATTGCTCCGGTTTCGACAACAGGCAGCCGTCCGTGGCCGCCGCCAAGTCTTGGGCTGCCGCGCTCCCCGACGTGCCGTTCGACCAGGACACCCGGAACGCGGTCGCGGCCTACTACACGACGCCGCCTCAGAATCCGAACGACCGTCTGTGGATCTTGCCGCATCACGTGCGTACCCTCCGCTCCAAGATCCGGTCGGCGCGGCTGGAGAACTTCCAGTACGAGCCACTGCCGGACGAGACGCCGCAGGAGTTCCTGGCCCGCTACAAGGGCCAGGTGCAGGCGATTGCCTCCGGCCGTGCGGCTGCCCCGTCGGGCCGCCTGGAGCTGGAGGGCGGCGCCGACCGGTTCATGCGCGAGCTGGAGGCGCGCGGGCTGCACTTCGGCGACGAGGCGGCCAGCGAGGGCGCCGTGGAAACCGAACTGCTGGACAGCGTGCGCCGGTCCGGGCCGCTCGGCATCGAATGCCCGGCCTGCCAGGCGGCGATAGGCCGGCCGTGTAAGGCGCCGGGCGTCTCGGAGAAGCAGCCGATGGGCAAGCCGCGCCAGAAGCCGCACAGTGCCCGGCTGCGGGCTGCTGCCGGTGAGGCGGAACTGGCGGCGGAGGAGCGGCGCGAGCAGGAGCGGGCGATCAAGGCTCGGTCTGCGGCGCATCTCGCCCGCGAGGCCGAGGGCATCCCGGACGCGGTGATCGTCGACGAGGAGGCGGCGTCGTGAGCGACTTCGCGATCCCTGACGACGACGGCCTTCAGGTCGACGACATCAGGGCTGTGCGCGGTGAGGGCCGTGACGACTTGCGGGCCCTGCTGCGGGCACAGGTCGACATCGGCCGTGCCCGCCGCGCCGACCCGCCGCCTCCCGCCGCCCGCCCGCCCGGGCACCGGCCGGGTGCGTGGCCGCCGGGCACGTCGTCGCCCGGTCCGCCGCGGGAGTGGAGCTATCCGCCCGCGGCGTGGCGGGCGGCGGCCCGGCACTACAGCAACGAGATCAACCGACCCGACCAGCCCTGCGACTGCGGCAACTGCCCGCCGAAGGAGACCCCATGACGACCGCGCCAGCCGAAGCCCGCTGTGACGGCTGCAAGAAGACCCGCCCGCTGTTCCTGTACGAGCCGGACTGCGGCCTACACCTGGGCGCCGGGGCGTTCACCTGCCCATGGTGCTCGGTCCCGAAGCAGCCGCTGCTGTGCGTGCCGTGCTGGTCCGACCGCAAGGAGCGCGAGGAGAGCGACCCGCGGCTCCTCGAAGAGGACGCCACCTTCCAGAAGATCGCCGCCGCCAACGCCCGCTACGCCGCCAAGCGGGAGGCCGACAAGGCGACCTGCGACGGGATCGCTGCCGCTACCCAGAACTCGGAGGAGACCCGATGACGCGTCACGCCGGTGCCCCGATGCCCGACAGCCTGCGGCATTTTATGCGGGCCAGCCAGCACCCCGCCCGCGCCGTGCCGTGCCCGCACTGCGGGGCCGCCGCGCACCGGCCGTGCGTGCTGCGCGCCTCCGGCCGACAGCTGACCGCCCCGCACCCGCAACGCATCTCCGCGTGGGCCGAGCTGACGGCCTGCTGCCCCGAATGCCAGGTCACGCCCACCGTGCCCTGCCACGACGGCGGCTGGGCCCGCCAGACCGTCCATGACCGCCGCCAGCAGGAAGCCCAGGAGACCGCCGCATGAAGGTCCGAGCCGACATCGCCGCCCTGATCCGCGAAGGGCGCACCAACGCTTCGATCGCCCGCCGCGTGTACTGCGATGAGTCCACGGTGGCCCGGGCCCGCCGGGCGCTGCGTCTGCCGCCTGCTGACCAGCTGGGCCGCCTGTACGCCGAGGCCGTGCCGACCGGCAACGCGATGCCGCCGACGGGACCGGTGCCGTTGTCGCCGGCGCAGCAGGCCGCACACCGGGCCGAGTTGCTGGCCGCCCTCCGGGAAGCCGCGTGATGCCCGCCGCACGGGGACCGGTCCTTCTGCGGTTCGCGCGCCTGAGCCCCGTGGAGGGTGTGTATCGCGCCTCTGGCGGCCGAACTCCCGCCCGGTGCCCCCCTTTTCCTGTCCCTGCCTCTTTGAGGCCGTCACGGACCCGTGCAGCGGTTCCGGATCTTGACCTGATCGACCCGACCCGAAGGAGCAGCACATGACCAGCAACTACGACCACGAACCGACGCCGTTCTACTGGGACGCCGACACTGAGCACTGCCCGCACAAGCCGATCCCCGAGCGGTACACCGACGCCTGGGACGAGTGGATGACGCTGGGCCACCAGACCTACGACGACGGCGTCCTGTGCCTGTCGGCGCCCGCCGGAACCTGCTGCCCGGCCTGCTCCGCCGAACACGGCGACATGGTGGCGTGGTCCTTCTGCGACAACCGCCAGCACGCTCGCGCGTTCCAGCCCGCCAAGCCCCGCCAGCATCAGCCGGTCACGGTCGATGTCGCCGGACTGGAGTGCCTGGAGCGGGAGTGCGAGGAGTACTTCACCGACGACGGCGACGAGATCCCCGGAAAGGAAGCCTGCTCGCACGTCAAGCAGCTGGTGGTCTGCGGCGGCTGCTCCGACGAGCCGACGGCCAGCAACGAGTTCCCGGCCGTCGTCGCTTGGGTCGACTGCGCCGAGCGCAAGACCGAGGCGGTGCAGCGATGAGCGATCAGAAGCCCGCGATGACGATGCGGGAGATCCGCGAACAGCTCGGCAACGCGACCCCCGGCGTCCCGTCGGCGATCGTGCAGGCGACCCGCTACGAGGTGTCGATCCTGCCCGAGGGCGACATCAACCGAAGCGTGTTCACGATCAACGTCGAGTACCGGGGCGATGACCGGTGGGCAGTCGTCCGGCACCGCGACTGCCTGAACGCGGCCGGGGAGTGGTCCTACGAGATGCGGTCCTCCGGGCGTGACGACGACTGGCTTGACCAGCACCGATTCGACCTCGGTACCGCCATCGACATGGCGAAGAAGGCGGCCCCGCACATCGTCGTCAACGGCCACACCGCACTCGACGCCTACCGTCGCACACGCGGGGAGGCGCAGCGGTGACCGCGCCCGCCCAGCGCCAGATCACCGCCTGCTTGACCGCCTTGTTCGGCGCGGATGTGGTGGCGCTTCTCGACACTCCGGCGAAGCGCACGGCGGCCTACAGGATTTGCCGCCTGTTGGCTGCGTCGCGGGACGGGGCGGAGGTGGCGCGGGCCTGGATGGTCGGCATGAATCCGCGCCTCGACCACCACGAACCGATCACCGCTATCGCTGCCGGCTGTGCCGGCGAGGTGGAGGCTGCCGCGCGCGCCTACCTCGACGGCAGCGCCCCGTAAACCCCCAAGCCGAACCGAAGGAGCACCCCGTGATTGATTCCGACGACCACGTTCAGCACACATGGGCCCTGACCCGTGGCACCGACGAGATCACTGTCGATCTATGGACCGACGGCTACACCGTCCGCGTCGACGGTGGCCCGGACGACGGGCTCGACGATGATCGTGGCCGCAGTTTCGTGGAGGACGAGCTGCTGCCCCGGTACACGGCCGCCGGCTACCGCCTCCAGCAGGACTATCAGGTCAACGACCCAGCGCAGCACGCCGATGCGGTGGAAGTTGACGACCCGGAGCCGGACGGTCGGCCCAGCCAATGCCCGGAGTGCGGAGGACCCGTCGCCTATGAGCCGCGGTTCAGCGACGACTTCCGTGAAGGCGCGGCCTGGCTGTGTACCGGCTGTAAGTGGGGCCGGTGGATCACTGCATGAACGCCGTTCGCCCCGCCCCGTGACCACGCAAGCGCACCGCCCGGCTGCTATCCGGGCGGTGCTCCCGCCAGTGTTCCACGAAGATCAGGAGACACCGATGAGTGATCAGCTTGACGAGCGCCGCGACCGGTACGCGGCAGCGATGGCCAAGCGGGACGGCCACGAGTGGCCGACCGAGTTCGAGGACGACGAGCACGACTACCGCAGGCGTGCCGACGCGGTCATCGCCGTCGCGGACGGGGAGATCACGCGGGCACTGGACGCCGAGGCCAGCAACGCAGCCCGGTACCTGTTCGAGCGAGACGCCGAGCGAGACGAGAACGCCCGCCTCCGCGCCGCCGCGTCGTCTGCACCCGCCGACCAGCCGAGCATCCGCGACACCATGGGTCCTGCCGACGGCCAGCAGAAGATGCGGTTCCTCGACCGCCTGTACGCCAGCACGACACCCGTGGACGAGACCGCCGACCAGAATCTCCGCGACCGCATCCGTCGTGCGATCTGTGAGGCGTCCGGTTTCGAGTGGGACGACGACGGCCTGGAGCCCGACGAGTACGGCGAGCACGCCGACGCGGTGCTGGCCGTCCTCCCCGCGCCCGCCACCACCGACGTCCGGGAAATTGTCAACCGTCTCATCGCCCACGCCCAGGGATTCCAGGACGTACTCGACGAGTCCGACCGGGACCCGTGGGCACGGCTTGTCAGGGCCGATATCGACGTGCTGCGCACAGCCATCGCTGCCCTGCCCGAGCCCGCCGATGGGGCCGAGACGGTCGGCTACTGGCAGGCCAAGCTTGCGGCTGTCACGGACGGCCGCGACAGCCTGCAGCGGGAGAACACAAAGCTCCGGCGAGAGCTGGCGTCCGCTGAACGCATCCGTGAAAACGCGGACTTCCACCTCGGCCAGGAAATGGCCCGCCGACAGCGCGCCGAGAAGGAGCTGCGCCGCACGGCCGACGAGGCGCGGCAGACGGGGGAGGGGGCCGACTGCCGGACTCCGGAGACCCACAACTGGGGCTGCGGCTGCCCGTCCGATGTGACCGCCGCAATCGCCTCGTGCCCCGGCTACGAGACGAGTCCGAGCCCGTGTCGCTGCCCCTGCTACGGCTGCAAGCACCACTGCGGCGCACACAACCCGGGCCGCATGGCCGACGAGGCGGGGGAGTCTCGTGGCTGAGTTCACGTGCGAGACGGTGACGCGCACGATTCGCCGCTGGCGTGTGCCCGCCGCCGCCCCGTGGGGTGCTCCGGCAGCCGAGATCGGCAAGGCGTGGGCGGTCGCCGAACAGGCGTACCGGCAGCACCACGGAATCCCCGACGGCCAGGGCCTGCACGACGACGCCCTGCGCTTCCACATCGCCGATGACGAGATCGTCATCAGCTTCGAATACGAAACCCCAGCCTGACCAGGAGGAACTGTGTCCTATCCGCAACTGCTGTCCCCGGAAGAGAAGCTCGCCGACGCGAAGGCCCGCCTCGGCATCCCGAAGATCGTCGTGATCTGTGGCTCTACCCGGTTCATGGACGAGATGACGGCCGCCGACTGCGAGCTGACGTGGGCCGGTCACATCGTCGTCAAGCCGGGCTGCAACATGAAGATCGCCGACCGGCTGTGGGCCGACGACGCGGAGGCCGAGGCCGGGAAGATCCGCCTCGACGAACTCCACCGGGCGAAGATCCGGCTCGCCGACGAAGTCCTCGTCATCGGGGACTACGTGGGGGACTCCACCCGCGCCGAGATCGCCTACGCCCGCGAGCTTGGCAAGCCCGTGCGGTTCACGCACCCCGAAGTCGACCCGGGAGAGCCCGGCGGGGACTCGGCCAGCAGGGAGACCGGCTGGTGCACCTTCGGTGAGGGGGATGCCCCTGGCTCCGGCTGCATCCTTCCCGCTGGCCACATGCCTGCCAACCGACACGTCGTCACCTACGGCGACGTCGACCACGACGACTACTGACCATCCCTGGGGCGGTGGTTCCGGCCGCCGCCCCACCCCGAACCGACAGGAGCAGCAATGCCCGACCCGACCGTCATCGACCTGCGGCGCGAGCTCGCCAAGGCCGAAGAGACCCTCATCGCCTGCCTTCGTCACCTCTCCAGCCACGCCGAGATGAACGCCGCCCTCCACTGCTCAGAGCGCGTCATGTACTCCCCGCTGCACGCCAAGGTCGAAGCGACCATCGACGGCCTTGCCCGCGCCCGAATGCGTACCGATGAACCTGCGGACAACACGATGGCGCGATCCCTCATGGACACTCAGGATCTCGTCAAGATCCTTACCGATCTCGACCGCTGCCAGCACGGCCGCCACCAAGGTGACCCATGCGGGCCCGCCGACGACTGCGACGGCACGTCGGCCGGGAACCCTCACCTGCGCCCCGGCGACGTCATCGGCTACGGCGTTCGGGGCGACCGGATCGTCATGCCCGAACGCGACGACAAGCACGACCCTGCGGCATGGCGGCCTGGCTCCGAGGCCACCCCGTGACCGCCCGGCAGCCGGTGCGGTGGATGCCCGACGACCGCTCCGCCCGCATCCTCGCCGCGTTCGCCGCCCACAAAGAACACGCCCCGTCCGTACTGCGACGCGCCCTCGAACTCCTCGCACAGGCCGACGGGATCGTCGACTCGCGGGGACGCATCAAGGCCAGCGGGAGGCGGCCGTGAGAAACCCCGGTCTCTACGGGCAGCCCCTCAGCCCCGGACAGCTCGCTGCGCTCCGCCTGGCCGCGTCCGGCTACAGCAGCCGCCAGATCGCCCACCGCCTGGGCACGACCGAGCAGGGCATTCACCTGCGGCTGAAGGAAGCCGCGGTACGGCTCGGCGCTCGCTCCCGCACCCATGCCGTCGTCATCGCCCTCCGCCGCCACCTCATCCGATTCGACGACATCGACTACCCCGACCAGAGGAACGCCGCATGACCAGACGCATCCCCCTCGAAGACCTCACCGCAGAAGCGCTCCACGAGCTGTACGACCGGCTCGAAGAAGCCGAATACCTCGTGCACCTCCGCCGCTGGTCACCGGAGGAAGTCATCGCACTTCACCTCCTGCCCTACACGAGCGTCCGCGTCCTGAAGCAGAAGTGCTACGCCCGCGAAATTCACCACCACAACGACGGCGGACGCATCACCTTCACCCTCGACGACATCCGAGCCGAAAACGACCGCACGCAGATCACGCCCGAAAAGGGCCGATGACCGACCAGCCACCCCGCGTTGCTATCGAGGCCGCAGGCGCCGAAGCCGACCAGGCCGCCGCCCTCGCCACCCTCGTCCTCGCCTGACCTGCACCGCCCGCACGACAGGAGCACGCCGTGAACCCCGACGCCACCGCCACCTGCACCTGCTGCCACCGCGGCCTGTACGCCGACGAGTATGGTCACCAGGCGTGCGGGCCCTGCACCGCCCTCGCCGGGCCCGAGGGCCTGCCTGGCAGAGCCCTCACGGACCCGCCCCCAGGCGGCGACGCTAGTCCTGCGACGGGACGCGGGCGGCGAGCTCCGACAGCAGCCTGCCCGCTACCCCCCGATCCGGCTGGCCGCCGTCGCGTACCGCGGCCAGCAGCAGCATCAGCTCCCGTGTCTCCGCCAGCGGCAGCAGGGGTAGTAGCGGGGCCGGCGGGTCCTCGGCCGTGAGATCGTCGTCCACGTTCATGCCGGGAACAACGTTCCGCCAGACGTGGCGTCACGCGCCGATCTGGACGTCGAGCCGGACGCCCGTCCGGCCGGGCGCTACGCTGAATCCCATCCGGAAATCACCACCCGTGAATTCCCCGCCGGGAGGCAGCGATGAGCAGCGAACCGTGGACCATCGACGCGATCGCCCACGCCATCCCCGTCGCCGAGCTCCGGCAGACATTCCTCCGCAAAGCGAACCTGACGCCGATCCCCGAACTCCCCGACGTTCTCGCCGGCTGGCAGCGTCTCGTCGAAGACTGGCGCGACACGGGGCAGCCCCACGTGGATGCCGCCCTCGAATACGCCAAGACCCACAACGGGCAGCTCCCGGCCGAGTACCGTGAGACACCGGAATCGCGGACCGCCTGGGAGCAGTGGGAGCAGAGCATGCGCCAGCACCAAGGACACTCAGCGGCGTGACCTGGCATTTCGAGCGGGACCAGCTCGCCCTCGACCTCATCGCCGCCCTGCCCCACGAGGCCCAGTTCGCGTTCTTCAACTTGATCCCGCGCCTCGAAGACGATCCCGATGCCGCCACCCAGGCCTACGGGCTCGACACCGGCGGACCCGTCCGCATGCGGTCCGCCATCCTTCCTGGCGCCATCACCGTCCTCCTCATCAGCGACCAGGCCGGGCTCATCAACCTCGTCTCCGTCCTCGCCCCACCCGCCTGACCCACAGCAAAGCCCCCGCCCGGATGTCGGTGCGGGAGCTTCTTGCTGCGGGGCGAATCAGCGTGCGTCGGGCAGTCGACGATCGATCCTCCCGGCCAGTGCCAGAGCCTGCTCGTGTCCGACACCGTCACCCGCCGCCAAGACGCGCAGCAGCAGCGTCGCTGCCCGCAACTCGTCCACGTTCAACACGGCGACACGCTCGCCGCCGCCCCGTTCTAGGAGGCCCCACAGTTCGAAGTCGAGGGGTGTCTCAGGTGCGGCCACTTGCGGAAGATCTTCAACGTCCATGCCTCCGTCAACGCCTGTCGAGCGCCGTGGACACGCTACGACGCCCGACGGGAGTAGATGCGAGCACACCAGCGGCAACAGGCTTCACCCGAACTGGATGTCGCCGTCCGTGTCATGGAAAGTGATTTGGTGCGCCCGAACAGCGGTCTTCTCTGCATCCGGCAAAGACGCCCACCATGCGCGGGCACCAGCCAGAACATCGCGCGCGAACACGTCCACCATCAGGTTCAACGCCCTATCCGACATGTTCA
Organism: Streptomyces sp.; assembly: GCF_031178505.1. Taxonomy (GTDB): domain Bacteria; phylum Actinomycetota; class Actinomycetes; order Streptomycetales; family Streptomycetaceae; genus Streptomyces; species Streptomyces gulbargensis. The sequence continues at coordinate 29,174 of NZ_JAPSIW010000001.1, forward strand.
TGTGCACGTTGTTGCCGCGCGTACCCGGAGTGCAGAAATGGAACCTGTCGAGTGCCTCGCGCACCTCATGGGCGGTCGTGTCGTCGCTGCCCTCGTGAAGTACGGAACAGCGAAGCGCATAGCAGTCCCTGCCCGACAGAAACCGGATCTCCTCCCCGTGATCAGTAGCCCCGACGTAGCGGGTGTATGCCGGCGCCACGTAGGTCTCGAACCACGCCGCGTAGCGGGACCTGGAGGTCCTGCTGCCGAGATCGCTGCCCTTCACGCAGATGTCCGGCAGCGTCAGCGCCATGACCAGCGTTGCGTGCCAGTTCCGCTCATCGATCGCCTTCTCAAGCCCGTCGAAGAAGCCTTCCATGCCCGCCCCTTTCCTCGCGTGGCACCTGGCGTGCCACAGAGCCCCAAGGATGCCGCCTGCCTGCGGAGCCCTCGCATCGCAGCCCGTCGCCCCTGCCGGAGCGCCGGCAGGGGCGAGAGGAGGTTGTGGTCAGGGGCGGACGACTGTCAGCGGCGCCGGCAGCGGCGGGGCGTCAAGCTGCAGCCACTTTGCCAGCAGCATCCGAGCCGCGGTGTCGCGTTCGAACCCCGACCGGCCCGTCGGCATCGACAGTGCACGCCGGCCGTCTTTGCCCTCCACGAACGCGCCTAGGAACTCGCGGTCCGTGATCGATGACTCGACGAGCTTTACGTCGTACTCGCACAGAAGGTCGGCGAGCGGGGCGTCCAGGAGAGGGACGATGCCAGGGCGGCACCTCCCCGGAACGTTACGGGCAGACCCCGCCGACGGGGCCGATGGCGCGGACGCGGGCCGCTCTAAAGCGGCAGAGGCGCTTTGCGGTACGGTTGACATTGGCATGAGTTCCTTATTCCACGAGGACTCTTACTGGGCTGGCGAGCTACTACTCGCCGGTGGAATCGGCCGGGCGTTGGTAGCGCCCGGCCGTTCGCGTTGATGGCTACTCTTCTGGTGCTTGCAGCCTTTTCTCTCCTACTTGCGGATGATCCACAAGATCCACTGTTACCTTTCTGTTACCTTTGTCGGTGGCGGCTGCGACAGCAGCCAGCAACTACCCGACGCGTCAGAGGCGCGGCACTGCCTCGCCTCCCCGAAACCTATCGGGGCCGACAGGTATGAGACATGAGGTTTGCGCCCTGATCGGACACGGCGTGCAGCCCATATTGTGTCTCCATTTACGAACTAACTACCTAACTCCTCAGTCGACGCAGGTCAGTGACCTGCCGATTCCCGTCCGGCGGAACTCCCTGACAGGCGGTTAGCTCGTAGCCCCTCCCGTTGCGTAGATCATCAACGTGACCGGAAAGCGACTCCGATGCGACCTCGCCCCGAACTTACTGGCCCGGCAGAGCTGGCCATCGAGATCCAGTCCGGACTGCACGCACCCACATGGACTGCAGGACACCGGGCGACACTCACTGGAATCCAAACCCCCAGAAACAGACGCGAAACAGACTCCGCCACAACGGCCGAGACTCGCCACACGCAAAGCTACGGCCACGCCCCGCCGCCACCCGCGCGAACCAGACGGCCACGGCCGCGCCCCTCACCAGCACCACGCCCGACTTGCCTGGACCAGTACGATTCGGCGCGCGCCCTCCTGTTGCGCGGCGCGGGCCAGGCTCAGCATCGGAGCGGCCGGATGATGATGGGCGGCGCTCGCCCTGCGCTTCCCGGAGCAGAGCCTGGTGCGCGCGCCCCGAACACGCCTCCGTTGGCCAGTTCACGCGCTTGCCGCCCCTCCCGGCCAGCCTCAACCTGACCAGGTCAGATGACGACCACAGGGGGGCCCATGGCGATCTTCGGCAACGACAACGCTGACCTGCTCCGGCAGGTACTCGCCCAGCTCGGACAGATCAGCACCGACCTTGCCGCCCTCAAGCAGCAAGCCGCCGACCAGCAGCTCGCCATCGACCAGATCCGGCAGGACGCCACCGCCGCCATCACCACCGGCCTCACCGAGAACCGGGCCGTGGTCCGCGACGGCATCGACCGCACCCGCAGGGACATCAGCGACCCGCTCACCCGCATCACCACCGAACTCGTCGCCATCCGCGGCGGCATCAACGGCCTCGACAATCAGCTCAAGGCGCGCGTCGACCAGACACCGCCCGCCCCACAACCCGCCGACGAGCCTGCAACGGGACCGGTTGCCGAGCCCGCCGAGCACAGCAGCGAGCGCGTCGTCCACTTCACCGAGCCCGACGACTACGACCCCGATATGCCGGACCGTGGGATCCTCACAGCCGCCGCCGGCGTCGCCCACGCCACCCTCGAAGCCCACCGTGACACCTGGGCGTTCCTCGTCCAGACCGCGGGCAACGCCGAGCACTTCCATATCCCCGGCGCCGTCCACGACGAGGACGGCTTCGTCAGCGTCCGCCTGTCCGGGCCCAGCCTCGTCGCCGCGATCATCAGCCTCGCCCACGTCACCCGCGACACCGACAGCCCCGTAACCCGCGCCATCGCCGAACACATCCAAAACAAGATCACGAAGGCGGTACAGGCCATCATCGACCAGCCCCGCACCCACGGCGACGGCACGCCCGTCCGCATCACCATCGACGACCGTGCCCAAGCCGACGAACCGGCTGCTGACGAGCAGCCGACGGTCGGCGGCTAGACAGCACGATGCCCCCGACCGCCTGGTCGGGGGCATCGTCGTTCACTGAGCGGGCTGCCCGCTTCCCGGACACGTCTCCCGGCTGCCGTAAGCCTGATGAGACGCGGTCGGCTGACCCGGCTCCGCACTCCCGTAAGCGCCGCACACCGGGCAACAGGCCCGGCACTCGACAGGATCGAAACGGCGACTGCTCTGACGATCGCACATACTGGCCTCCTCGGAGGGACGACCACACCACCGTGCGACCCGCCGGCGACGCCGGGAAGGGCTCACGCAAGGCGCACGAAAGCCTTCTCGCCGTTATGGAAGACGATCGTGAGCCCCGGCTTACGGCCCTCCTCTGACGACCACACGCTGATCGACTCCACATCCGTCGGCTCCGCAGCACCCACCACCCCGGCCAGCCACGCATCCGGGGCACCCGACACCGGGGCCGCCTCAAACACGGGCGGCCCCGCCTGCACCGACGCCGTCGCCGTGTCGTGCTTCGCGCCCTCCGCGAGCTGCCCGATCACCTGCCACCGCGACTCGCGGCCCGCCACCGTGGCAGCCAGCGCATACGGGTGCGGGCCGTCATCAAGCACCTCCACCCGCTGAACATCCGGGCTGTTCTTCAACACGTCGATCAAGTAGTCGCGGAAATCGGCGGGGCGCATGAGAAGGGTCCTTTCGAAGGCGGCGGCGGCCAGTTTAGAGGCGAGCAGACAGGCCCGAGACGCAACAGCACAAGCGCGGCGAGCCGAGCCGCAAAGCACTACGCGAGCGGCGCCCCGCCCGAAGACGAGACGCCGCAGGTGGTCCGGTCAGAACTTGGTCGTCACGATCGGAGCCGGCATGGCTGGGACGTCGACGTCGAAGACCTGGGCCAGCAAGTAGCGGGCCATCGTGTCGTGCTCCAGCTCGGAGCGGCCGATCGGCATCGTCAGGACGATCTCTCCTGACTTGCGCTGGACCACAGCGCCGAAGAAGCCGCGATCGTCGATCGAACTGGGGTAGACCTCAACTCCGGTTTCGGCAAGCAAGTCGGGCAGCGGGGTGTCGAGCAGGTGCGCGGGGGAGAGGGCAGGCGCTAAGCTCATGGGTGAGCTCCAATCTCGCAAGGATTGAGTTGCTGATCAGCGGCTGACACCGCTGGTGACTTCGACGGCCGGGGTGTTGACGCACCTCGGCCGTTTCTTGTGCCCGATCGCGCCAGTTGCAGGTCGCTCGGTCACAGGTCAGACCGTAGAGCTTATGCGTCTTTGTATCAAGGCTTCGCGCAGTGGGCACGCGAAAGCCCCCAGCTTCCTTGCTGGGGGCGTCGATTGCAGCGCTGGTCAGACAGGCAAGTCGATGTGATAGCCCATCTTGAACCGGTGTGAAGCCTTCGTCAGGAGCGTGACCTCTATCGGGCGGTCGTTGTCGCTGTAGACGATCCGGAAGATCTCCAAGACGGGCACGTCCCGCGGAATCTCCAGGGCAACGTACTCCTCTGTTGTCGCCGGGCGGGCGGCCACCACGTCATCCTGGGAGCGGGTGGGGAAGCCCATCTCGTTCAGCAAGGCCGGAGATCCGCCAGGGATGAGTCGGCGGTCCGCCAAGCGTGTCCCGCGTGCCAGCTCTATCGGGTAGTAGGAATGCACCATCTCGGCCGGCTGCCCATCCAGGAAGCCGATCCTTGATCGGAGCATTGCTGTTCCGTCGGCCTCTAGGCGGAGCGCTCGTGCGACTTCGACGGGCGGTTCCACTTCGCCGACATCGAGCATCTGGTACTTGCTGGTTTGCTGGCGCTTGGTCGCCTCGGTGAGCCAGCGGTATGGAGCGCCTGGCTCTGCGGGCGTGATGTAGTGCGCGGGTGAGATCGTTTGTGCCCGCTCGCTGCGCACGAACACGCCGACGCCTGTCTGACCCTCCAGGAACCGCTCATCCTTGAGGATTTGCAGAGCTCGCTGAATCGTGACGTTGGAGGTGTCGTACTCGCCGCGAAGGGTCTCGTTTGTGGGCACTTGACGACCGGGCTCCCAGTCGCCGGCCATGATCTTCCTGCGCATGTCGGCGGCGATCCGCTCGGCGAGGGGGCGCTTGTCCTGGTGCGGCTCCGGCATATCAGTCGACCTCGATCTCGTAGTGGAGGCGACGAGGCGCCTTCATGGTCATGAGCTGCACTTCGTAGGGGCTCCCGTCTGCAGTGAACGTCGTGCGCAGCAGCCGAAGGACGACCGCCCCCTCGGGGAGGACGAGCATCGTCCGTTCGGACTCGCTGGCGCTTGTGAACTCTAGGTCTTCGTGCACGTGACGCGGCTTGTAGCCGAGTTCGGCTAGCAGGGTTGGCGCGCCACCCTTGATTTTTTTCTTCTCGGCGAGACCCGTACCGCGGGCGACGGGGGCGGGGTAGTAGGAGTCGGCGAGCTCAATGACGTCGCCATCTAGCAGGATGGATCTGCGTCGAACGATCACCTTCTCTCGGCTCGGGAGGCGCAGGGCCTTCGCTACCTCCGTTGGTGGATCGACTTCTGCCACCTCGGTTAGGTGCTGCCCTCCCTGGCCTCGCGTCTCCTGTGTCCAGGCGTCTGCCTGCTCGGCCTGCTGGGCGGTTACGTAGGCGAGCGAGTCGCCTGTGCGCTGCTTCTCGGCCATCTCTTGTGCCTCCCCTCATGCTGACGCTGTTCTTCTGACCTCCTCAACCTTAATCCTTTGATGAATATGGATGCGTTGGCTTCTGGCCAGAAGCGCATCGCGAAGCTTGCTACGTTAAGCGTCAAGCCTTTATGGTTGCTCACAGATGCGAAGCACTCGACAGGAGGCGCAATGCTGCGAGTTCGAGACGTCGCAACGCACTTCCGAGTGCACCCTGCGACCGTCTACCGCTGGATCCACAAGGGCTTTATTCCTGCCTTCCGGAACGGCCAGCCCTTCCAGCCCGACGATGGCGCCACAGGCGCCCTCCGGATTCCTGAGTCCGTCTTGAAGTCGACGGACGTTCCCGAAGAGGAGGTGGCCTGATGGCCACGACGACCCCCGCTCCGCCGTCTTCCCGCCCGACTGCTCCTCTGCCTGCGGCTGCCGTGGCTGCCGTGGCTCGTCTGGAGGCGGCGCTTGCCCCGGCGCCGGCTCTCCGGACCGAAACCCTGCCTGTCGACTCGCCGGTGAAGGTGGTGGCGTCGTGAGTGCCTGGTCGGACAGGTGGGCGTGTCGTTGGACGACCACTCACGCGAATGGTGTGGTTGTGCATGGGGCGGCGGAGCCGGTGCTGTCGGTGCTGGATGTGCGCGGTGTCGCCTTGCGCGACTTGTTCTTGATCGGCTTCAACCGCAATTGCGGTTCGATCATTGTGCCGTCGAAGGAACGGGCCGGCGAGATCAAGGCTGCTCTGGAGCCTGCCTACAAGGTGACCGTGTCGTGCATGCACCGGGACGCCTGCTGGCAGGCGGAGTTCGATCGCCGCGAGCTGGATGGGGCGGTGCCGTCGTGGCTGGTCCGTGACGTGACGCTGGCCGACGGCTCGACGGCGATGCGGGACGGCAGGTGGATTCGATGACGACTGTGATCCTGAGCCCGGCTGATGTGGCTGCGCATGAGGCCGCCTCGTATGTCCGCCGCACGATTCTGGCCCGCTTTCCGGCTGGTGGCCCGCGTGGTTCGTGGCCTGCGGATGAGTTTGCTGCGGCCCGCCGCGCGGAGGGTACGCCCGCCGAGGTCGTGATGGATATTGCGTCGGACAGCTTCTTGGTGATCGTGCGGCCGTCCGCGTAACCCCTGTTCCGCCGTGGCGGCGGGTTCTCCCCTGGCCCCGCCGTCACGGCTTCACCCCCGGCTCTGGCCGGGTGCGAAGCCGCCGGGACCTCTCCCCCCGGCCCGGCGGCTCCTCACCTCACCAGCACCACCTCCACTACTCCTGCGTCCCTGAGAGGACCCCGCCATGTCCGCTATGTCCACGATTCTGTTCGATGCCGATGCGGGCGTCACCGAGCTCGGCGTCAAGCGCCGCGCCTCCACCACGGTTGCCGAGGCGTCCGACGCCTACGCCGCCCAGATCATCGACGACTACCTGGCCGCCCGAAACGAGGGCCGCATCGACGTGATGCAGCTCGTCCGGGACCACGCCCAGGCCGTCGACCCCGACCTGGTCGTCGAGCTGGATGGCTTCGACTACCCGGCCGCCGCCTGATGGCCACGGTCGCGATCGTGTCGTTCGGGTTCCTGCACGACGCCGCCCCGGAAGCCGACGTGGTCCTCGACCTGCGGCGCGCGTTCCGTGACCCGCACGTCGACCCGCGCATGCAGCAGCTGACCGGCCGGGACCGTCTGGTGCGGCGTGCGGTGATGCGCACCACCGGCATCCGCCCGTTGCTGCGGGCCACAGTGCGGCAGGTCCTCGCCTACACCAAGGGCCCGAAGGGCGACCACATCGTCGTCGGATCGGGTTGTGCGGGCGGCCGTCACCGCTCCGTCGTGGTCGCCGAACGCCTTGCCCGCCGTCTGCGCCGCCGCGGCCACACCGTCACCGTCCACCACCGCGACATCCGCAAACCCGTCGTACAGCGCTAACCCCGATGACCGCCGTGCCGGCGGGCGAACCGCGGACCCATTCCGCCCGCCAGCACGGCTCAGCCCCGGTGATCTGCCGTGAAGGGTGCCCGATCGACTCGGGCCCGGGGCGCGCACCACACCCGAATCCCAGACGAAGGAGACGACATGGCCCGCAACCTTGACGAGTTCGCCGCCGATCTCGCTGCCGTGACCGCGCAGGCAGCCCAGGCCGGCATCGGCACCCTGAAGGCCGATGCCCTTCTCGAAGCGTCCCGGCAGGGCGACGAGCAGGCCGTCCGTGACATCGCCAACAGCATGTCGACGGCCGAGCTGCAGGCTTTCCAGCGGAAGCACGGCTGATGGGCCGGGGCGATGTCGATGACGTCGGCTCCCGGATCGGTGCCGCAGCCGATCAGTACGTGCCCAGCCGTAAGCCGAGCGCCCTCCAGTGCGCGGATGCGGCGGCTGTCCTTGACGACATGGTGCGGGTGGCCGAGCAGTACGGCGTGACCTTCGCCGACTTCGATGCGGTCGCCGACTTTCCGCGCCTCGTCATCCAGCTGATCCAGCAGCGCGACGCCCAGGTCTGACCGGCTGCCCGATCCGCCCGTCCCGCACGGGCGGTGAGGGGAGCCGGGACAGCCCCGGAGTCCATACCCGAAGGGAGCCCGTCATGGGCTGGAAGAACAAGATCCTCGGCGCGCCGGAGGCCGTCGCCGCCCACAAGCAGGCGACCGCTGACCTGGAGCGCTTCAACACCCGCGACCAGGACGACACCGACCCCGACTACCTGGCTGCGAACGAGCGCAAGGGTGAGACCGCCAAGGACGTGCCGTGGTACCGCCGCTGACCAGTCGCCCTTCAACCTGAAAGGAAGAGATCATGGAGTTGCTGAGGCGGCTGATGGCCCGTCTGAACGTGTTCGCTGTGGTGGAGGCTCTCCTCACGCTCGCCGCGTTGACGCTGGTCGCGGTGACCGTGGGCGGGCAGCTCGGCCACATTCTCGGCCTCCACGGCACCCTCGGCCTGGCGGCGGGCTGGTCGATCGCGATCGTGTACGACGCGCTGTGGATTGGTGCGCTGCGCATGTCGGAGCAGGCGATCCGGCTGCGGTCGCGTGTCGGCATGATCGTGATGCTGGGACTGTCGGCGGTGGCGGTCGGGGTGTCCACCGGCACCCTGCTCGTCCTTGGGCACGCGCAGGTGTTCGCGTTCGTTCCTGTCGCCGCCGCGCTGTTCATGGGGCTGCGCCTGTTCGCGGGGAACGTCCTCGCGGACGGGGCGACGGCGGCGCAGATCGCCGAGCAGTCCGCTGGCGACCGCAACGCCCGCGCCTTGGCCGCGGCCGACGCCCGCCACATGCGGGTCGAGGCGCGCACCGACGTGGTTGCGGAGACGGCGTCCCATCTCGCGTCGGTGGAGCGGCAGGTCGCCCAGTCGCAGATGCTCACCAAGGGGCAGAAGCAGATCGACAAGGCCCGCGCCAAGGCCGAGAAGAAGCTGACCAAGTCCGACGAGCGGCATGGCGAGAAGGCCCGCGCGTTCGCTGCCAGGCGTCTCGAAGGGGCAGTTCCGCAGCCTGTGGTCACGGCCGTGAGCGCCGGGCGCGGTGACCAGGAGGGTCACGCAGTGGTCACACAGGTCACCCCGCAGATTGCACCTGTGGTCACGTCTCCTGCGAGTCGGGACGAATCGGGCGTGCAGGTGCCTGGGGAGACAGCCGGGCATCAGACCCCGGTACAGAACCCGATGAAGCTGCAGGAGCTCGCCGATGCCGCCGGCGTCCCGGTGCCGCAGAAGGACTCCAAGCTCAGCGACGAGCAGCTCGACGTAGTCCTGCGCTGGCTCCGATACAACATGGATCCGCCGCGCTCCTACCGCCAGGCACAGGACGAGTTCCGCGCCCGCGGCTTCCGCGCCCGCGAAGAACGCGTCCGAACCTCCTGGCGCGCGATCGAAGCCCGCGAGACCGGCGCCCCTGCCCGATAGCCGGCACCACCAGTGAGGCCCAGTGCCCCCAGCCCTGGACCTTGCTGCGCCTGCCGGACGCAGTCGACAGAACAAAACCGCAGGTGAACGGCCCGGTGAGTGACCCGGTGAGCGGAACAGGCGCAGACCCGGCAAGCAGACCCGGACGCCACCAGTCCCACCGCAGCAAGCAACGACGAAACGAAAGGAGGCCAGCCGTGCGCGGTGCCGCCTACTGGCCCAAGGAGATCAAGCGGGCCGATCGGCTGTCCCCGAAGTCGGGGGCGATCCGCCGGATGGACCGGCTGCGGAGCACGCTCGGCCGCCTGGATCCGGTGGTGGCGAACCGTGCGTGGCGTGAGGTCGGCGATGCCCTTCAACGCATCGCCGACCGCTACACCCAGTGAACATTCACTCGTTCATTCACCCGGTCGACAAGTGAACGTTCCGGATGCTACGCGCGCACGTGCGCGCACGAACCCCGCCGTTCACCCGCCCCGATCACAGCCAGTTAGGGGAAGTTGATGGAAATTCTGCTCATCGCCGCCTGCGCATGGCTTGCGTACCAGTCAGGCGCGCAGAGCGAGCAGTCAAAGCTGGGCCTGTCGCCAGCACAACGCGACCAGATGCGGGAGGCCGCGCGGCACGAGAAAGCCGTCCGCAGGATCGCGGAGAAGCACAAGGACGCTCCGGTGCCCGCGGACAGCACCACCGCAGTTCGAACGTCCGCCCCGGTGCCCGCCACGTTCGGGTCGGGCTATCGGAGCCACCGCCCGGCACGGCCCCCGCTCGGCGCCCGCGCCGGGGAATGGACGGGCCGCGGCGTCACCTGGGCCCAGCACACAGGCCGAGACGCCTGGCAGCGCTACCGCGAGCGCCGCAAAAACGCCGGGCACGAAGACCCCGGCCCGGTACTCGTGCCGGTGCCGCCCGCCCGGCCACCGGATGTGCCGCCCATCCCCACGGTGCCGACCACAACGGGCGCCGAGAAAGACGCGGCAGACGCCACGTCCAAACCCGACGAGCCAGCAGCACCGGACGCGCATGCAGAAGCCCCGAAGGAGCCGGCGACGGCACCAAGCGGCGACGTCGACACAAGCGCCAAGAAGCCGCCGGAACCGGAGGCGGCCGACGACCCCGACTACGACCCGGACGGGTCCTTCGCGCACCTCCCCGACTACACCACCCCGCCCGACGCCGAGATGGAAACGCCCCGGTCCGACACGCCACCACCTTCCAACACGCCAGGAGTTGGCCGCATGGCAGCAGACGTCACCTACGAGTCCGTCGAAGACGAAACCGACGACCTCTCCGCAATGTGCGAAGAGGACGCCCGGGTGTACGACCGAGTTCGTTCCCGTGCCGAGCGGGAGATCGGCCGCGGCGACGATCTGGTCGCAAGGCTGAGGCAGGCCGGATTCGGGGCGAAGGTCATCGGCTGGGTCACCCGCTGCAAGGAACAGTACGAGGTGATCCACAGTCAGATCGATGACCTGCAGAAGAACACGATCACTCAGGGCGAGAAGGTCGTGGAAGCGAAGGCTCTCCTCATCGCCGGTCAGGGCGTCTACGCCGAGATCGCGAAAGACATGGAAGACGTCGCCGAGCGGGACGCCTACATCTCCGACGCCGTCGACGCCGAGGATGCCAACGCCCACAGCGAGGTCTACGAGACGACAGGAGCGGCCTGACCATGAGTACGACGACCGCAGCACAGAAGGCCGGCGCAGCCGTCACCTATGCGGCTCTCCTCGCCAGGGCCGCTGCATACGGCATCCGGGCCGCCCGCACCAAGTCGGCCGTCGAGCGGATGCAAATCCGCTTCCAGGAGCGCGCCGACTCGGCGAAGTACCTGTCGGAGGCCATGACGAAACTCGACGTCGATGAGCCGACCACGACCGCCTACATGGAGATCTCGAACCTCTCCAACGCGATGGCCGGCAACGTCGGCCAGATCGTGTCCGCCGCCGACTCTCTGGCCGTCAACGCGCAGGGCCTGGAGTCGGAGACCAAGGCGCAGCACGGGCGCATGGCCGACGCCAACCGCACACACACCGTGAAGATGGCCGACCGCGAGTTCATCAAGCGTCGCTAGCCGCACATCGCGAAGGGCGGGGCTATGGCCCGGCCCCGCCCTTCACCACCTCAGACTCGGAGAGACCCGGATGGCAGCCTCGACGATAGCCAAGCCCTCGACCACCACAAAAGACCCACAGCACAAGACGAGCCGTAGCAGCGCGCTGGCGGCCCGCCTGCACAATCCTGGCCTGTACGCGGGCGCCAGCCTCGGTCTGGCCTCTACCTGCCTGACCGGCGACCCGCTGCTGTACACAGCTCTCGGCACCACGAGCGTGGCCGCCGGCTGGTCCGCGCTCGGCATGTATCCGGGCCCGTGGCGGTGGCTGCCCGGGCAGGGGGAACCCTGGCAGTGGCTGTGCCGCCGCAGCATGAGCGGCTACCGGCGCAGGGTCCGCCGCATGCGTCGCCATCTCGCCGTGCCTGCCAGCAGCCCGACAGGTAGCGGCCTGTACGTCGTCGGGGACGGCTGGCGCCGTCACCCGCACCGGCCCCAGCTGGTACGCGCCGCGAGCGCTGCCAGCCAGCGGGCCCGGTGCACGCTGCTCACCCAGGCATGGCAGCACACCCTGCCCGACTGGGGAAGCGCCTGGTGGCGCCCCTACTCGCTCGGCGAGATGACGCTGCGCACCAGCCCACTGCTTGCCCTGCCCGCCGTCGGCGCAATCGGCCTGCCGTGGTGGGGCAGCATGCTCGCAGTGAGCGCCGGTGCAGGCTGGGGGGCCCGCATGTGGCGGCTGCCCGCCCGCGACGCCGGGCCTGTCGCACCTTTGAAGGGCGTCGATTGGTACCACGCCCGCTGGGCGGAATGGATCGCCTGCGAACGCGGCATCCTGCCCGCCTCGAAGCTGGTCAGCCTGCAGCTCGACGACGACAAGCTGACCGCGATCATCGTGTCCACCACCACGAAGGCCGCCGCCGGCGTCGGCCAGGACACCGTGAGCATCGCGTTCGAGGTGCCGCCGCGGGCCGTCAACATCTACCGGCCTGACGACATGCCCGCCAACCGCGCCAAGCTCACCGTCCGCCTCCGCGCCCTGACCTCTGCTGAGCTCGACATGGATGACCTCGCCGCGGTGTGGGATGAGTACAGCCCCTACCAGGGCAGCAAGCTCCTTAACCCGGAGGCCACCGAGTTTGGGCGGCGCTTCCATCTGCTCATGCCCCGCAAGGGCTCCTCCGTCGCCGACGTGCAGCCGCGCGCCATCGCCCAAGCCCTCGACCTGCCCGGCGAAGACGCGGTGGACCGCCTGCACCTGCGGATGGTCGACGCCCGCCGCCTTGAGGTCAACGAGATGAGCGTCAACCCGCTGCAGGACGGCGTCGCCCTCGACCTCGGTTCCCTCACGATGGACGAGCAGGGCTACATCACCGTCGGCAGCGACATTTACGGGCGGCCCGCGAAGTGGCGGCTGCTCAAGTTCGACCGCAAGAAACGCGGCCTGTCCGGACGCCCGTCGGCGTCATCCGTGCACTCCTTCGGCTCCGGCACCACCGGCGCCGGCAAGACCAGCCTCGAAGAAGACCTGCAGATTGCGCAGCGCCTCAACGGGTTCGTGTCGTGGCTCGCCGACGGCAAGGGCGGAGCCGGCTACGCCTCGTGGTTGAACGAACTCGACTGGCTGCTCAAATCGTTCTACGGGGCCATGCTCATGGGTCAGGCCGCGAACGCCGTCTCCGAGTACCGGTTTGCCGAGCAGATGAAGATGCAGTGGCTCGACGAGGAGGGCTACACCGAGACTGGCCGCTCCTTCTTCGTTGCCGATGACCCGTTCAAGCCCATGGTGTGCACGTGGGACGAGTTCAACGAGATGATCCTGAAGGATCCCCAGGCCGACCACGTCAAGCCGCTCCTGGGTGCCGTGTCCAGCACGGGCCGCCTGTCCCGCGCCGCCGGAATCGCCGCCCGTATCTGGGTGCAGATCCCCAACCTGGACGCCATCGGTTCCAGCGCGTCGGCGAACGCGGTTCGCGACATGCTGCAGTCCGGGAACATCGCCTTGTTCCGCACGGCGCGCGCCGACGTCGACATCATGTCGCTCGGCTCCCGCACCCCCGAGTTCCGCCTGGCGCCCCTCCCCGAGCGGTTCCCGAACGGCTCGGAGACGGGCGGCCTGTGCTACATCGCCGACGGGAAAGCCCAGTACACGCAGTCACGGGCGATGTTCCACTCCAACCCGGCCCGCGTCGCCCGCCAGTTCCCGCTGTGCACGCTGAGCAGCGCCGAGGCAGATGCCGCGGTCGCGGCCGGCCCGGCGGGTCTCGCCTACCTGCGGCGTGAGGAGTACCGGCACCTCGACGCCGCCGATGAGGAGACGTTCCTGCGGGAGCTCGTCGCCAAGGAGCAGGAGAGAAGCGGGAAGGGCAGGAAGGTCATCGACACCAAGCCGGCAGCCAGCGCTCTCACGGCCGAAGCCGACACGGACGTCGATGACGACGATCTCGACGACATCGTGCCGCCGAGCCGTTCCGAGCTTGTCTGGCGTGCCGTGGACGGCGGGGCCCGGCGCAACAGGCAGATCGCCGAGGTCACCGATCTTAAGCCGACGAACGTCGCCAACGCCACGGCCCGCCTGGAACGCCTCGGGAAGCTCGCCAAGATCCAGAAGGACTGGCACGTCGCGGAACCCCTCGACACCGAATCCATCAGCGCCTAACCCGATCAGGAGACAGCACACATGAATCTGACCATCTCCGGCCTGGCCCTCATCGTGGCCGTCGGTATCGCCATCTGGATGAAGAAGGACAGCAGCTTCCGAGGCCGAGAAGTCGCCGTCGTCTCCCTGTTCTGGGTGCTTGTGATGATGACGCCCCTCGGTGCGGGTGTCGTCGACAAGGTCCAGGCGATGATCGGCAACGGGGCGAGCGCGGCTACCCAGACTGTCAACGACGTCTCCGGCAAGTAGAGGGGCTCGACAGCCATGACTGTGCCGCTGCCCGAACCGCGCCCGACCGACACGGACGGGCAGCGGGAACGCACCGCCCAGGAGATCGCCGACCAGCTCATCGCTGCCGTAAACGAAGCAGTGCCGCACGCCCCAGCCCGCCAGCCCGCCGAGCCCCTCCCGCACGCGGTAGGCCCTCAGCCCGTGGTCCAGCCCGGCACCCCGCCGATGACCCCCCGCGAGACGCAGATTGGCCGCGTAGCCCTGTACGGCGGGGCCGGGCTAAGCCTGCCGATCCTGGCCGGGTCCGTGTTCATGGTCGCCACCGAGCATGCGAACCCGGCGGTGATCGCCTGGAGTGCGGGCAGTGTCGCCGCGCTCGCCCTGCTCGTCGCCGCCGTCGGGTCTGCCGTGAGGCGGCTCGTCGCCGCGGTCCCGCCGCCGCCTCCGGAAATCCACATCGCAGGCGACCTCTACCAGGACCAGCGCAACATCTACTCCCGCACCAGCGGCGTGTGGGCCAAATCCACCAACCAGCAGTAGGAGGATCCTGTGCACCAGGTCCCCAGCCCGAGGCGGATCGCCGCCGTGATCGTCGCATCGACGGCCGCCATCGGCGCCACCGCGGCAGGCGCTATCAGTGCCGGCGCGCCCGACCCGGTGACCGTCGCAGCAGCGGTGGCCGCCTTCGGTGTCGCTGCCGTCGTCGGCGCGGTCCGCCTCGGCGCCAAGCCGGCTGCCGGGGCGGCGGCGTGATGGCCGACCTCTGGAACGGCAAGAAGCTGCCGGATCGCAACGTCACCCACACCAACATCAACTACCGGCTGTACGACGGCCGCACCGGCACGCTGCTCAGCTTCAACACGACAAACAGCCTCGGATCCCTCGTCGCCGACGTACTCCGCACCCAGTCCGAGCACCCCGACGCCCAAATCCATGCCGTCGAATACGACGGCCCCGCCTGGCGATAGGAGAAGGCCCGTGCGCATGACCCCGACCATCTGCGGCTACATGGAACTTTCGCTCGCCGACGAGCTCGGCCACGACCTCGCCCCCGACTGCTGCGACGCTGAGATGACCGGCAAGGTCACCGACGGCGGCCACAAGGAATACACGTGCGGCGACTGCGGGACCGTCCTCGAAGTCGACGACCTCGGCCTCGTCTGGGACATCCGCGAGAAGCAAACGAAGGCTGCCTGACCTACCCGCTCACACCGGAGCCCCGGCCGCCGTCGCTGGCAGTCGGGGCTCTTGTCGTGGGTACGGCCCGCGCCATCCACCGGTCATCCGACAGCAGCCTCGGCGGCAGCGCGGGTTCCAAGCCGAGCTGTTGGCACAGGAGTTCTAGTGCCTGCTGGCATTCGCGCTGCGTGTCTGCCTGGATGCCGTAGCGGACTGCCATGACCGCAGTCTGCCCCGTCCGATCACGGCGCGGGGCAGTATTCGGGAATCACTTGCGGCGGCGGTAGGTGAGCCAGATTCGGGCGGCGATCAGGCCGAGCAGCACGATGCCGACCGTGACCTGCACCCAGCGGGGGAGGGTGGACGAGCCCGGCAGATACAAGGCGATCACGGGCGCCACTCCTCCCGGTAGCCGGGCCGGTCCGCGTAGGCGGTGGCCATGATCTGGATCTGCTTTGAGACCGCGCCCTCGGCGAGCACATAGGCTTCGATATCCCGCTTGGTGAGCTGCTGGATTCGCTCGAAGTGGGCGAGAGCCTGCCGCTTGGCGTCGATCTCGCGCAGCACCCGCGCCGGATCATGCGCTGCGATGTGAAGGGCGTCCTCTGCCGAGTCGAAGACAGAAGCCTCGCCGCCCCAACGTCCACCGCCGACAACGGCAGTCCCGTCGACCGCGTAGATGGTCTCGGCGTAGGTCGCATTGTCCACCGACCACGGCCCGCTGCTCGCCACCCGCGCAATCCGCTCGTCCTCGTCGAGCTGGGCGCCGAGCCACTGCACGAGGTCATCCATCAGACGGCTCCTGTCGCTGTGCTTCGCTCATGCCTCAGTCTCCCCGACGCTGTCGACTGTGCCATTGGCCCACACTGTCAACCTCTAGTGCAACAATTGGCTTATCGCACCCCCCGCTTCCCGAGCCACCGCGAGGAGCCTGCCGTGCACGATCACCCCACTCTCAATGATTACGACTGGCCGACCTGCGTGTCTCCGCGCTGCGGGCGGCAGCTGTGGGTCGCGGAGGCGGGCCGGCTGGTGTGCCGCCCCTGCGAAGACAAGACACTCGCCCGCATCACGGAACTCCCCGCGCTGTTCCGTCGGCTCGACTCGACGGCGGCGCTGATGCGTGGGGCGCGCCGTTCGGGTGGTGGCATGTCGGGGTCGAAGACGCCGCCGATCCCGCCGCGCCTGGAAGTGCTGGCCTTGGTCGGGCCGGGCGGGGTGGCGGCCCGCCTGTCGGCGATTGAGGATGCGTGGCGGGCTGTGCTGGGCTGGACGATCGCCCCGTGGCGTGGTTCCCCGGCGCAGGCCGTGCCGCATCTGGTGCGATTCCTCGGCGACAACCTGCTGTGGGCGTGCTCCTCCTACGAGGAGGTCGGGCAGGATATCGACGAACTCCGCAAGCTCCACGGCGAATGCGCGGCCATCGTCGCCGACGAGCGCAGGCCGGGCCGCGTGCAGATAGGTGCCTGCCCCGGTCGCGTCGGCGACGCCTACTGCGGGCAGCCGTTGACCGCCTCGGCCGCCTCCCACCGCGTCCACTGTGGGGCGTGCGGCGGCCGGTGGGAGACCCTGGGGGAGTGGCGGGAACTCCGGGCCGCACAGGAGCAGGCGCTCGCAGGAACGGCAGAGGCCGCGGCATGAGCGAAGGCGTCGAGCGCCACGACCGGCCCGAATGCCCATCCCTGTCCCGCCTGCTGTGGCAGACGATCCCCGTGGCCCGGCCGACTCTCCGGGCGGAGCAGGACGATGTGAGCCTGGCGCTCGCCTACATCCGCGCGCTCCTCGCCGACACCGAGCGAGACTGGAGAGCGGCGTGAGCGCCCCTCCGTGGGGGCACAAGCCGCCGCCCGTCGACGACGTCACCGCCTACTGGCTCAGCATGCCGCCCGTCATGTCGCCCCGCTGCGGGTACTGGGTCGCGCGGCACGCTGCCGGAACGTGGCGGCCCAACCGGCGAATCCGCAACGAGGGCTACCACGCAGCCGCCGAACAACTCGGCATCTGGATTTGGGAGTACCTGCACATCGTTCGGGCGCTGTTCGATGACCAGTAGCGTCCCGCCACTTGACATGCGCCACACGAATGACTTGACACAACCCCAGAACCGAAGTGATGATCTGCTCAGATAGCAGTACTTCGCGCTGAGGCCACCCGCACTGGGTGGCCTTCGTCGTTCCCGGAGGTGATCATGCCCTCCGTAGCGCTCGCCACAGCCGCCGATGTCGCCTACTGGACCGGGCGCCCGGTCGGCACGATCTGGCGCTGGGCATCCGAAGGCCGCATCACGGTCCACGGCAAAGGCCGGAACGCCCGCTACGACCTCATGGAAATCGACCCCGCCGAGCGGGACCGAGAGACCCAAGAAGTCGTCACCCCCACCCCGGCCCCCAGCATCAAAACCCCAGGTGGACAAACAGCCCGTGCCGCCTGACTCCCTGCGTCGGTGGTCTCCGCAGGGAAGGGCCTTGTAGCGCCCCCAGCGCTCGGCCCCGGTCCGCCCGGCTGTGGGGGCCGGGCGGACCCACAAGCCGGGGCGGTCTGCTCACCCGCCTCGACGTCCCGCCGCCGCTTCATCCACGCCACGGGCGGCGGGACACCCCCATCACGTGCTACCTGATTGGAGATCGTCGTGGCTAACATCGTCTTCAACCAGGCGCTCGGCCGGGTCGCGCACCTGGCCAGCCTTCCCGCCGCGAACGACGGCCTCGTCCTCATCGCCCTGGAATCCAGCGGCCTGGAGGCGGACAGTGTGCTCCGCGACAAGGACACCTTCGCCGACGTCGTCTCCGGCACCACCAACGAGCAGACCACCGTCGGCCGCAAGGCCCTCGCCTCCGTCACGGTGACGATCGACGACACCAACGACCGCGTGAACATCGACGCCACCGACGTCACATGGGCTTCCCCCACCGGCAACCCGGTCGGCGCCGTGGCCATCTGCTACGACCCGGACGTCTCCACCGGCACCGACGCGGACCTGATCCCCCTCACCAAGCACGACCTGACATGGTCTCCGGACGGGAACGCTTTCACGCTGACGATCACGGACTTCTACCGGTCCAGCTCCACCGCCTGACCCGTGGCCAGCTTCAGCGACGACTTCAACCGCCCCGACAGCAGCGACCTCGGGCCCGGCTGGGTTGAGGTCAGCGGTGACTGGTCGATCATCGGCGGGCAGTTGGCCCCGGATACGTCCAGTGGCAACACCATCCTGCGCGCCGCGACCCCGATGGCGAGCAGCGACAACTACGCCCAATGCACCATCGTGACCAGCATCGCGGCGAGCCAAGGCGTCTGGTGTCGCGGCGGCAGCACACTCAGCAGCGGCTACTTGTGGCGCACCAACGGCTCGTCGTGGGATCTGTTCGCCGTTGTCAGCGGCTCTTTCGGCATGATCGGCACCTACGCTGTTGCGGTCGCTCCCGGTGATGTCGCCAAGGTGCAGGCCGTCGGCAACGTGATCAAAGGCTTCGTCAACGGCGTCGAACGCGTCTCCGTCGTGAACACCGACGTGCCGGCAGGCGTGAACGTCGGGCTGCGCGTGATGGCCGTGGGCGGGCTCCGCTTCGACGACTTCGCCGCCGCAGACGTCACCGCCGGGGTAGCTCTCGGATCCGCAGCCGCTACCGACGCGGCGCAGGCGCTGTCCGGGGGCAAGGCGGCACCACTGAGTGCTGCGGTCGCTGTCGACGCGGCCCAGACCGTGGCGGGCGCGAAGGTCGGGGCCCCGAGCCCCGCAGCCGCTGTGGACACAGTGCAGGCCTTGGCAGGCAGCAAGACGGCGGTGCTCGCGCCCGCAGTCGAGCCGGCCGCCGCACAGCCCCTCACCGCCGTCAAAGCGGCAGCGCTCGGCCCGGCACAGGCCATTGAACTGGTGCAGGCTTTTGCCGGTGGCAAGCGCGCCACGCTCACTCCATCAGCGAGCCGGGAGCAGGCGCTGCCGGTGACCGGCAGCGGCCCGCTGCCTTCGGGGCCCGACATCGACGTCACTGTCGGGCGGCCGTACAGCTCGTGGTCGGCAGACGTGCCGCACGGCAGCGGCTGGGAGGTGGGCGAACCATGCTGATCCCTGCCAGCAGCACCGAATACCTGCACGTCCCCGTCGCCGGCCCGTCCGGCGTCGACCTGGCCGCAGCTCCGGTACGGATCGCGGTCGTCGCCCATCGCAGCGACCCGATCGAGAGCGAGTGGCAGCCTGCCGAATGGGCGGACGGCAAAGCCCGCACCCTGATTGGTCCCGGCACGGCCATCGTCTTGGCCCGCGGCGACTATCACGTGTGGATCTCCGTGGACGTTCCTGGGCCGGAGAACATCACTCGTCGGGCCGGGCACCTCGGCGTCACCTGAGAGGAGGGCAGCTTCTGTGAGTGACAACTTGACCAATACGGCGGAGAACCGGGCGCTCGACTGGATGTTGGGGACGTCGACGACGGCCCCAACCCTGCCGCTGAAGGTCGCTCTCGTCACTGTGGCTGGTGACGACGCGGCTGCCGGCACTGAGGTGGCGGGCGGCTCGTATGCGCGAAATGACGTGACGTTCGCCGCGGCGTCCGGCGGAGCGGTCGCCAACTCGGCTGACTTGCTCTGGACCGGGATGCCTGCGGCGACGCTGGTCGGCTGGGAGATCTGGGACTCGGCCGGGACTCCGGTCCGCTGGTGGTACGGGCCGCTGGATTCGAGCAAGACGCTGGCGCTCGGCGATGAGTTCAAGATCGCTGCGGGCGGGCTTTCGCTGTCTCTGAGCTGATCGGGGGACGGGATGCCGCTCCTCGCCACCTTGATCGATAATTTCAATGACGATGTGATCGGTCCGGAGTGGGGCAACGCCTACGGTGGCGTGTCCGAGGTCGGGGGCCGGGCACGGGTGCCGTGCACGGCCGGGACCTATGCGGGCTATCAGACCGCCAAGGCGTACACGCTCGCCGGAAGCTCCTGCTACCTGCAGATCCCCACCGTGGCTGCGGCGGGCGGGGCGACGGTCGAGGCGCAGACGGTCTTCTCCGTCACGCCGGATCCGCTGGCGGGCACCAACCTCGCCTTCAACATCAACACGGTGGCGGGCACGATCCGCTGCGAGTCGAACGTCGACTACACCGACGCCTCCGCCGTGTCCCTGACGTTCGATGCGACCGCCCACAAGTGGCTCCGCTACTGGGAGACCGGCGGCAACGTCCTGTGGGAGACGTCACCGGACGGCACCACCTGGACGACCAGGCGCACCCTCGCCACCCCCGCCTGGGTCACCTCGGCCGTGAACACGCTGGCCCTCGACTTGTTCTGCTACCGCAACAACGGCGCCGCGAACTACTCCGAGTTCGACAACGTCAACACCCTGTCGAACGGGGCCGTGTTCACCGGCACTGCGGCGGGCAGCGCACAGACCGCGGCCACCGCCACTGGCACCCGCACCGCCGCTGCGACCGGGGCTGGCTCGGGCACCGTCGACGCTGCGGCGGTCGGCATCACCGTGCATGCCGCCACCGGGTCCGGGTCCGCGCAGAGCCACGCCACCGTCGTCTCCGCGACCAACGAGATTCCGGAGGTGGCAGCCTTGGCCGCCGGCGACCACGACCTGTACATCGAGCAGGGCGCCACCTTCGTGCAGACCTATACGGTGGTCGATGATCCCGATTTCACGTGGGCGGGCTGGTCGGCGCGAGCGCAGATCCGCACGTCGGCGACCGATGTGGCGCCGCTGCTGCTTGACCTCACCCCGTACCTGAGTATCGACGGGCCGTCGATCCGGCTGGCGATCCCCGCCTCGCAGACGACTCTGCTGAACCGTGACGGGCGCTGGGATCTTGAAGTGGTCATGGGTGCCACCGTGGTCCGGCTTCTTCAGGGCGCGGTGAAGGTCAGTCCGGAGGTGACCAGGTGAAGATCCGTGTCACCGGGGAGCAGCCCACCGATCACGTCGACGTCACCGGCGGTGTGCCGTCGACTGTCATTGACGTCACTGCGGGGCTGGTGTCGTCCGTGAATGGCCGCACTGGCAGCATCACCGGCTTGGCTGAGGCCGATGAGGTTGAGGGCATCGCGCATGCTGCGGTCGTGGAGCATGTGGCCGCGGATGACCCGCACGGGGACCGGGCCGCGGCCGTTGCCGCTATTGCGGGACATGCGGTAGCCCCTGATCCGCACGGGGACCGCGCCTATGCGGCCAGTCTGGTGACCGTCGACTGGATCAACATCACCAAGGGCCCGTACAGCGCGGACAAGACGGCATCGATCGACGCCACAGCCGCCATCCAGGCGGCCGTAAACGCTCTCGGTTCCCGGGGCGGCACCATCTACCTGCCGCCGGGCGACTTCCTGCTGAACGGGTCGAGCCCGATCGACTTGGCTGCGCCGATCACTCTGCGGGGTGCCGGGCATGGGGCGACGTCGCTGCGAATCGGCCCGTCTTTCACCGGCACGTCGGCGATCACGGTCAGCTCCGACGACTGCATGATCCAAGGCATTCAGATCCGCGGCGCGTCGTCGACGACCACGTCCAACCCGGCCTGCCACGGCGTGACGGCCACAGGTGTGCAGGAGCTCCGGGTCTTCAACACGACGTTCCAGTGGATCAATGGGTACGCGCTCCGTCTGCACGGCACTGCGGCGACCACGCTGCACGGCACCCAGATCGACATGATCAAGATTCAGTCGTGTGCCGGCGGCATCCACTTCAAGTCCGATCCGGCGGCCATGGCCGCCAACGTGCAGCTGTCCAACGTGTTCACGCGCTTCCTGGGCGTCAACACCGGAGCGCACGCGAACCTGGACGGGATCCGCATCGAGGACTCGTGGGACGTCCTGGCGCAGAACATCCTGCCGTGGATGCAGGCCACCCTCGGCGGCACGGGTGCCGCATTTCGGGTGGTCGGGAACTGTGCGGCGATCTTCGTGCAGAACTTGGATGCGCTCGGCCCGCAGACCGGTGTCGCCAACGTCGTCATCGAGTCCGGGCCGAACGGTGATCCGCAGAACGTACAGATCCAGGGCGGCGTCATCCAGCAGGGCATCGTCGGCATCCTGATCGCCGGGGCCGCCAACCAGGTGCGCGTCCGCACCATGCGGATCTTGAACAACCAGACCCACAACGTCAGCGTCACATCCAGCGGCTACGGCATCTACTTCGACGAATGCCTGCTCTCCCTCGGCGGCCAAGGGGCGACCGGCACCAACTACGACGTGGACTGGACAGGCAGCGCCGACGGGTTCGTCACGGACTGCCGGTTCGGGTCCGCCATCGTCACCACCGGCACCGCAGGCGTCCAAGGCATCGTCAACATCGGCAGTGCCGCCGTGCGTGTCCTCAACGCCAACTTCGCGGGCACGGGATCCATGTCCACGAACTGGTTCCCGGGCAGCCCTCCGCAGCTTCTTACCCGCGTCGACGGCAGCACCTACGAGGCGCGCGGCAGCATGGACATGCAGTTCGCGGCCGGGCAGCGGCTCTCCCTGCGGCCGAACGCAGCCAGCAACAACACGCTGGCGATCAACGTGCTCGGCACCGACGTCAACGACCGGTACCGGCTTCTCGGTGACGGCACCAGCCAGTACGGCATCGGCACCTCCGCCCGTGACACCACGTGGGGCCGGCAAGGCGCCGCACAGATCGGCACCCCGGACTCCGACATCGTCATCGGTCAGGCTGGCAAGGGGCTGCGGGTCAAAGAGGGCACGAACGCGAAGCTCGGCACGGCGACGCTGAACGGCACGACTGACGTCACCGTCAGCACGACGGCTGTCGCCTCCACCAGCCGGATTCTCCTCACCATCCAGGCCCTCGGCGGCACAGCGGGCTCGCCGTATGTGCGGACCCGTACCGCGGGCACCTCGTTCACGATCAGGTCCACCAACGCGTCCGACACCAGCACCGTCGCCTGGATGATCGTCGACCCCGCATAAGGAGCCCGCGCCATGGACGATCTCCTCGTCATCATCCCGACCCGGGGCAGACCGCAGGCTGTGCCTGAGATCGTTCAGGCGTGGGACGACACCGGAGCCACCGCCGATCTGCTGTTCGCCGTCGACACGGATGATCTGGAGCTGGCCGCGTACAAGAAGCACGCCGCCGTGCTCAAGGCCGACAGCAGGGTGCGGTTCACGTTCGGCAAGCGGCGGCGTCTCGTCGGCACCCTCAATCAGCAGGCCGTGAAGGCTGCGGGCACGTACCGGTTTCTGGCGTTCATGGGTGACGATCACCGGCCGCGTCCGGCTGCGATGCCGTGGGATGCCCGCATCCGGGAGTGCTTGAGCGCAGGGCCCGGCATCGTCTACGGCAACGACCTCTTGCAGGGCGAGGCCATGGCGACCGCAGTGGCGATGACCTCGGACATCGTCGAGACGCTCGGCTACATGGCGCCGCCCGCCATGGTCCATCTCTGCGTGGATCTGTGCTGGCTGGACTGGGGTCGCGGCATGGGGCGCATCACATACCTCGACGACATGGTCATCGAGCACCTCCATCCTGCCAACGGCAAGGCCGCCATGGACGAGGGCTACGCGGAGGTCAACAGCGAGCAGCAGGTGTCCGCCGACTCGGCCGCCTACTACGACTACCGCGATGGCGGCGGCCTCGAAGCCGACCTCGCCAAGCTGCGGAAGCTCATCGAGGAGGCAGCGTGAGCGAGTTTGCTCGCGGCCTCAAGCTGCACACACCCGACGGCGACGTGTTCGACGTTGCGGAGTTCCCGTCCGGACGAACCTGGGCGGTCGACCATCCAGAGCGCGGCCTCACCACGGTGGCTGCCTCGCTGGACGCCCTCCTCGAAGGCTTTCCGCCCGGTACGCGCATCGAGAGGCCGGGGGAGACCGAGTGACTGCCGACGACGTCATCCAGGCCTGGGATCAGGCCGACCCGGCTGCGATCCACCCGACGCGTCACGTATCCGAGGCTGCGTACTGGGAGTCCGGGCAGGTGCAGGCTGACCTGCTCGCCACCGTGATTCCCGCTGGGGCGAAGGTCATGGACTTCGGCTGCGGTGACGGGCGCGTCGCGTTCCCTATGGCCGGGCGCGACTACGACGTGACCGCCGTCGACGCCTCCCAGCGCATGCTCGCCCGGTTCGCCGGTGCCGCCGACCTGACCACGGTGCAGGCCGACGCCGACGGGCTCGCCTCCCACCTCGGCCGACGGCGCATGGACGCCGTCTACAGCCTCGCCGTCCTCGTCCACCACAGCTGGGCGGACTGCCTCCACATCATCGGGAAGCTGCGGGCCGCGACCAAGCTCGGCGGGATCCTCGTCCTCGACTGGCCCGTCTCCGAGACGCCGTCCGAGGCCGACTCGTGGATCGGCGTCACCACCTGGTCCGAGCAGCAGCAGACAGAAGCGTGCGCGCGGATCGGGCTTGAGCCCGTCGACAGCGGGCTGCCCTGGGGTGTCTACCGGGCCGTGAAGGTGGGCGGCTGATGCGCGTCCTCCTCACCGGGGCGGCCGGGTTCGTCGGCCGCCACCTGCACCGTGCGCTCCTCGACCAAGGCGACCTCGTCCTCGGCATCGACCTCAACGCCACCCCCCTCGCCCGCAGCGGCGACGCCCTCGACTTCTTCCGCACCGACGACCGGCGATGGGACCTCGCGATCCACGCGGCGGCGGTTGTCGGCGGCCGGGCCAGTATCGACGGCAGCCCGCTCGGCGTCGCCACCAACCTCGCCCTCGATGCCTGGTACTTCCGCTGGCTCGTCCGCACCGGCACTCCGCGCGCCGTCTTCTTCAGCTCGTCGGCCGCCTACCCGGTCGCGCTCCAGCAGCCTGGCCCGATCCATCGGCTCGTGGAGACGGACATCGACCTCAACGATCCGTGTGTTCCCGACGCCACCTACGGTTGGGCGAAACTGACAGGCGAGCGCCTTGCCCAGTACGCGGAAGCCGAGGGCTGCCGCGTGCACATCCTCCGGCCCATGTCGGGCTACGGCGAGGACCAGGCGGAATGCTACCCGTTCCCCGCGTTCATCCGCCGGGCGAAGGAGCGGCAGGATCCGTTCGAGATCTGGGGCGACGGCAGCTCGACCCGCGACTGGGTCCACATCGACGACCTCGTGGGCGCCACCCTCGCGGCCGTCGCCCAAGACGCCACCGGGCCGATCAACGTCGGCTGGGGACGCGCGACCAGCTTCGACGAACTCGCCGGACTCGTCACCACCGCAGCCGGCTACCAGCCCGAGCTGAAGCACCTGCCCGCCGCACCGCAAGGCGTCCACCACCGCGTCTGCGACCCGAAACGCATGCTCGACGTGTACCAGCCGCGCGTATCCCTGGAGGAGGGCATCCAGCGCGCACTCGCCGCCTGACCACCCCACACCGGAAGGCCCGCGCCCATGGCTTCCCCTGACCTGCCCTTGTGGGCATGGAATCTGATCATCGCGATGCAGGCCCATGAATACCAGCACGCCTCTAGCGACCCGTGCCTGAAGGGCGTCCTCAACGCCGTCCCCGCCGAGGCTCGCTCGCAGGCTGAGGCGATCGCCGCCTACGTGCAGCAGGCGCGCGGCCACGAGGTCGCCGACAAGGCCGCCAAGGCGTGGAGCCACCTCATGACCGAGTTCTTCCCCAAGTCGGACGGCGAGCCGGAGGCGACGTCATGAGCGAGCAGATGGAACGGCTGAAGCAGCAGCCGACCAGCCTCACCTACGCCTGGTCCGACGGGCACACGTTCAGCGTCGTCGACCAGACCGGCGGCATTCCCAACAGCGCCCGTGAACGGGCCCTGCTGCGGGGTCTACTCGGCTACACGCTGGCACAACTCGACCGGTACGAGATCACCGGCGGGATGCTCGCCGTCCCCCACGACTGACCCCACGGAGCCCGCGCCATGGCCCAGTACCTGATCAAATACCTCGACGGCGAGAGTGAGACGATCACCGCCGCCAACGTCCGCAGCATCGTGCGCCAGGACACCGAGGCGGTGGACGCCTGATGGCCCGCCTGCAGATCCTCGAACTCCCCGAAGGCGGCAGCGACGACCGGCCGCCGTTCATCCTCGTCATCGACCAGGTAGACGACGACCTTGCCCAAGACATCGCGTCCTGGCCCGAGAACATCGCCAAACGGACCGGCGCACGACAAGTGCTCTGCTTCTCCTGCACCATCGACATCCCCGCCAACGACACCACCGCCTACCTGCCCGAAGTGGAGGCGCAGGCGGAACCGCGCCGCGACGACGAGCGTGCTATCCAGGCCGAAGAGAAGCTCAAGGCGTTCATGAAGAAGCGGTACGTCATTGAGCAGGAGCACAAGGCCCTCCTGACGGACGCCCTCGGCATGGACCGGCTCCGCGACTGGGACGACATCCGCAACGCCGCCGCCGGACTCCGCCAGGAGCGCGACGCGCAGGCGGCAGCCATCGAACGCGTCCGCAACAAGCCCACCAAGCCCGAGGTCATGAACGCGCAGCAGGAGCATCCGACCGTCTGGATGCACGGCTACCACTGCGGAGTCCTCGCCGCGAGGGGCGCTCTCGCTCCGCGCAACGAGCCCACGGCCAAGTCCACCGATGCCTGACGTGACGGTCAAGCTGTCCGACGGCGTCCGCGAGATCACCGTCGAACTCCACGGCAGCGACGACAACCCCCTCGCACACGCCGAAGCCACAGCGATCCGGCTCTACCACGTAGCCGCCAGCAGCCCGCCCGACCGGCGGGCAGGCTTCGCAGGCTGGTCCGTCAACAGCGACACCGAACGCAGCCCCGAGGAGTAGGAGGCGGGCATGAGCGGAGGCTGGGCCGGGTCTAACAGGCGGCAACGTCTTCCGTCGAACTGGCGCGCCATCCGCGCTAAGGTCCTCGCCCGCGACCCGACCTGCAAGATCTGCGGAGTACGGCCGTCCAGCCACTGCGACCACATCAAAGCCAAGACCGACGATCACGCGGAGGACAGGTTGCAGGGCGTCTGTGCCGAGTGCCACATGCAGAAGTCGTCACGCGAGGGCAACGACGCGCAACGCGCCAACCCACGGCCCGGACGGGCACGGCCCGCCGAGAAGCACCCTGGCATCCTGTGAGGCGGTGACCATGCCCGCCTACCTCGTAGTCCACGCCGAGCGGCGCGGCGACGACACCGTCATCGAAGACCCCCACCTCACCGTCGAGTTCGTCAACGGCTGGGTGCTGTTCAAAGACCGCGACCTCATCAAGCCCACCGCGTCGTTCTCGCCATCCCCGCCATGCAAGTCGCCCGCGTCGAACGGGTAGACGAACCACAAGACACCGCAGAGCCCGCGCCGCAGAAGGAGTGAACACTGTGGCGAGCAAAGGGCGAGGCGGACGCAGCCGGCGAGGGAACGCGGCCCAGCTCAAGACCTACTGGGCAACGGGAGCAGGGTCGACCAAGATCCGCTGGAACACTCGCGGTGATCATTCGCGCTGCTCGAAGCAACTGGCGAAGTACCTCGGACCGCGAGCCAAGGCCTACTGCGCAAGGCTCCACTTTGAGCGCACGGGCGTCTGGCCAGGCGACCGCCGCAACATCGGCCGACGCAGGCGGTGACCACCCTGCACGTCACCCCGATCGGTGACCTGGTCGGCCACGACACCAGCACGGCCGAGCCCGACTGCGTGTGCGGACCCGAGACCAGACCAGTCGCCCAGGGTGATGGGTCAATGGCATGGCTGCTGGTGCACCACTCCCTCGACGGCAGGGAACAGGCAGGCCGGTAGGGCAGGGCGTGCCGGCCTGCCCCTATGCGGGCCGCCCCTACGGGGGCAGGCGGGCAGGGCAGTGGGCATGGGCGAGGCATGCATGGCGATGCGATGGTGATCACGTGAGAGTGATCAATCCTTCATCGTTGTGATCAACGATCAATGATCGAAGTCGATCGAGATCAACACTGAAGATCGATTAATCACAATGGTGCGGCTGTCGTGATCGCCTAGGGCAGGCGGGAAGCCCGCAAGTGATCCTCGGGCCAGCGGAGTCGATCTTTAACCTGACGCCTGCGCAATCAAGCTCCGACCTGGGGGGATGCCCCTGACCAGGGGTTTCTTTCCCTCGGGGCCGTTTACACGCTAAGGCTGGCCCTGGGTCTGGGGAATTTGGATCTTGAGTTCGGGCGGGAGGTGAACCTCTGTGGCTGGCCGTGGACCCGCACCGAAGGACCCGAAGCGTCGGGCTGGGCACAGCAAGGATCCGCACGACCAGACGATCCTGCGCTTCGAGCACGCCGAGCCGCCGGAGTTGCCGACCTTGTCGGTGCTGAAGGACGGCGACCTCGTCGAGTACGCGTGGCCGGCTCGGACGCTGGACTGGTGGGAGATGTGGAAGGCGTCCCCGCAGGCGGAGCACTTCAGCAGCACCGACTGGGATTTCCTCCTGGACACAGCCGTGGTGCACGCCCGGCTGTGGTCGGGGGAGATGTCGGCAGCCGGCGAGCTTCGACTGAGGGTGGCCAAGTTCGGCGCGACCCCGGAGGATCGCGCTCGGTTGCGGATGCAGTTCGCGCAGGCCGACGAGGCAGACAGTAAGCGCCCTGAAGGCGGCCGTTCGGCGAGGGAGAGACGGGGCGTGCTGCGCGCACTGCCGCCGCCCGAGGAGTCGTCGGGGAGCTGACATGCCGTGGAAGCCGCCGGAGCCCGGAGCCGTGCCGACGTTGGGGTTCGAGGTCATCGACTGGATCTCGGAGATGCTGGCGGCCCCGGACCGCGGCGACTATGAACCGTTTCTGCTGTACCCGGAGCAGGAGGATTTCGTCCTCCGCTACTACGAGATCGACCCTCGCACTGGGAAGCGTCGCTTCCGCCGGGGGGTGATCTCCCGGCCTCGCGGCTGGGGTTGAGGCAAGTCTCCCTTCCTGGCCGCCTTGGCGATCGTTGAGGCCCTCGGCCCGGTAGTCCCGGACGGGTGGGATGCTGAAGGGCAGCCGGTGGGCAAGCCGTGGTCTGAGGTCCGGACGCCGCTTGTGCAGATCGCTGCGGTGTCGGAAACGCAGACGAAGAACACGTGGACACCACTGCTGGAGATGCTTCAGGGGCCGGCCATCGACGCTTATCCGGGCTTGGAGCCGCTCGACACGTTCGTGAATCTGCCGCGGGGGAGGATCGAGCCGATCACGTCGTCGGCGCGGACGGTGAAGGGCAACAAGCCGGTGTTCGCGGTGCTGGACCAGACCGAGGAGTGGGTGCGTTCGAACCGCGGAAACCGGCTCGCGGAGACGATGAGGATCAACGCCGCGAAGGTCGGCGGCACCACCATCGAGTCCCCGAACGCTTTCATCCCCGGTGAGGGGTCGGTCGCTGAGGAGTCTGCGGCGTTCTGGGCGAAGATCCGTGAGGGCCGGGCCCGCGATGATGGCCTGTACTACGACCACCGTGAGGCGCCCCCTGAGACCGACATGGCTGACCGGGACTCGCTGATCGCCGGTCTGTCGTACACCTATGGCGACTCGGCGGACCGCAATGGCGGGCACGTCGACTTGGACACTTTGGTCGCCACGATCTGGGATCCGAGCACGGATCCGCAGACGGCGCGCGCGGACTTCCTCAACCAGATCACCCACGCCTCCGACTCCTGGATTTCCCAGCCTGAGTGGGCCGGTGTCGCCGCAGCGGACAAGGTGGTCGGCCGCGGCGAGGAGATTGTCCTTGGTTTTGACGGTTCCCGCCGCCGGAACCGAGGGGTCACCGATGCGACTGCCCTGGTGGGCTGCCGCGTCTCTGACGGGCACTTGTTTCTGCTCGGCTGCTGGGAGCAGCCGGATGGGCCGTTCGGCCAGGACTGGCAGGTGCCCACGGTCGAGGTGCTGGCCACGGTCGAGGACGCCTTCCGCGAGTACAAGGTCGTCGGCATGTACGCGGACCCGGCCAGATGGGAGTCCCATGTGGCGAAGTGGGAGGCGGACCACGGCCGTCGGCTCAAGTTGAAGGCGTCGACGCAGCATCCGATCGAGTGGTGGATGACGGGCGGGCGGTCGCATCAGATTGTGCGCGCGTTGGAGAAGTTCCGGTCGAGCGTTGTCGACGGTGAGCTGTCGCATGACGGTTCGAGCGTGTTGACGAGGCACATCCTGAACGCTCGCCGGCGTGAGTCGCGCAGCGGCATCCAGATCATGAAGGAGCATCCCGACAGCCCGAGGAAGATCGATGCCGCGGTGGCGGCGGTGCTCGCCTGGCAGGCCCGAGTGGATGCGATGGCCAAGGGCCTTGGCCGTAAGAAGACGGGCAAGTCGGGACGGGTGGTGGTGCTGCGGTGACCGTCTCCATCCCCGAACTGCCGCTACTGCATCTGTCGGACGACGAGCTGGCGCTGATCCAGATGCTGCGGGCGGACATGCTGCGTGACCGGTACGCCCTGCTGTTGCGGGACGCGTATTTCAACGGCGAGCAGCTGGTGCGTGATCTCGGAATCAGTATTCCGCCGCAGCTTAAGGGTCTGCATACGGTGATCGGCTGGCCGCGGGTCGGTGTTGAGTCGCTGGAGGAGCGCCTGGATTTGGAGGCGTTCCGGTGGGCGGATGGTTCGGATTCCGCGGATCTGGCGGAGATCGCTGAGGCGAATGATCTGTTCGACGAGTCGTCGCTGGCTCACCTGGATGCCCTGGTGTACGGCCGCGAGTATCTGGCGGTCGGCTCTGGCGATCTCAATGGGGACAGTCCGCCGTTGATTTCGGCGGAGTCGCCGCTGGACATGACGCTGATGTGGGATGCCCGCCTGCGGATGGGCACTGCAGCGCTCCGGGAGTGCGCGGCGGACAGCTTCATTGAGTCGGGTCCCGAGGAGCGGATGATTGTCCTCTATCTGCCGGATCAGACCGTGATGGCGCTGCCGTCGGAGTCGGGCGGCTGGGAGGTCGTCGACCGGGACATGCACGGCCTGGGTGTGGTGCCGGTGGTGCGGATGGCGAACCGGCAGCGCACGGCGGACCGGGTCGGCAAGAGCGAGATCACCCCGGAAGTCATGTCCATCACGGATGCGGCGTGCCGACGGCTTATGGGTATGGAAGTGGCCGCCGAGTTCTTCGGCGCTCCGCAGCGCTACATCCTCGGCGCCTCAGAGTCGGCGTTCCAGGACGCGGACGGTACGGCCAAGAGCGCCTGGGAGACGTACATCGGCCGCGTGCTGGCGCTTGAGCGCGATGAGGACGGCAACGTACCGGACGTCGGTCAGTTCGCGGCTCATGACCCGACCGGCATGACGAAGATCATCGACTTGTATGCGCGGATCATGTCCAGCCAGTTCGGGCTGCCGCCGCACATGCTCGGCTATACCACCGACAACCCGGCGAGCGCGGACGCGATCCGTTCGACCGAGGCGAAGCTGGTCAAGCGCTCCGAGCGGCGGATTCGCCGTTTCGGCCGGGCCTGGCAGGACGCCATGCGCCTCGCCCTGTGGGTGCGCGACGGGGAGCCACCGGAGAAGACCCGCAGGATCGAGACGGTGTGGCGGAACCCTGCGACGCCGACGGTGGCCGCGCAGGCGGACGCCACGGTGAAACTCGTGCAGGCCGGCATTCTGCCTGCGGACTCTGACGTCACGCTGGAGATGGCCGGGCTGTCGGAGGGGCAGCGGCAGCAGGTCCGTGCGGACCGCCGTCGTGCCGGTGCCGCTTCGACGGGCGGGCGGCTCCTGGAGCGGCTCGCCGGTCTCGGTGATCGTCCTGCCGAGACTCTGCCGGATGTGGTGGAGGCCGGAGATGGCGACGACGGTTTCTGACGGCGGTCGTGGACCGGAGCGGTATCGGGCGGCTCAGCGTGGGCTGTCGCGGCTTCTGGTTCGGGATGTGCGGGGTCTGCGGCGGCTGATTCTTCCGTCGCGGTTGCGGACGTCGGTTCCGGACTGGATCGCTGCGGTGCAGGCGGTTGTCGACCAGTACGCGCAGACGTCGGCTGCGCTGGGTGCCGAGTTTTACGAGGCCCAGCGTGACGCGGCTGGCGTGACCGGTCCCTTTACGGTGCCGGTCGCCGACCCCCCGCCCGAGAAGAAATCGGAGGCGGGTCTGCGGTGGGCGACGAAGGACGTGTGGCAGCGAGAACCTGACGCCGCCACCCCGGCCCAGTTGGAGCCTCTCGATGTCCGGCTGGAGCAGGCGGAGAAGAAGGCCGAGCTCGTCGCGCAGAAGCTCGTTACCGATACGGGCCGGAGCACGGTGCTGAGAGCTGTCCGGCAGGACCGTCAGGCGACCGCGTGGGCGCGCTCCGCGGCTCTCGGGGCCTGCGCCTTCTGCAAGATGCTCGCCAGCAGGGGGGCGGTGTTCGCTCAGGACACGGTCGACTTCCAAGCGCACGATGGCTGCCACTGCGGCGTCATCCCCGTTTTTGCGGGGCAGCGCTTTGAACCTTCCCCGCAGGCAGCGGAGTGGGCGCGGCTGTACCAGGAGTACGCCGCCGGCCATTCCGGTAGCCAGTTGGCCCGCTTCAGGCGGGCACTGGCCGAGCACGACTCGAACCCGCTCCCGGGTTCTTTCTGATCGACGGTCGCCCTGGTGGCGGCCTTTCTCATTTCCACGCTTCGGCCGCCCCGGTGGCGGACCGCATCGCCCCCGGAGGGCCAGTCATGTCTGAAGAGATCGAAACCCCCGAGCCGTCACAGCCGGAAGGCGGGCCCGCCGAGGCACCGCAGCCCGAGCCGGAGCGCGGCAACGAGCCGGAGTCGCAGCCGGAGAAGCTGAAGGGGAACCCCCTCGACTCCCTCCTGGCCACGCTCGACGACGACGTCAAGCTGGCTCTCCTCAACGAGGGTGGCAAGAAGGCGCTGCTCGCGGAGCGGGAGAAGGCCAAGCAGGCGCGCGATGCCCGCGATGCGGCTCTCGCCAAGGTGCAGGAGTTCGAGCGGGCCAAGCTCAGCGACCAGGAGCGTATCGCCGCCGATCTGAGCGACGCCCAGAAGCAGGCGGCGGCCTTCCGCCAGCGAGCTGTCCGCTCCGAGGTGCGCGCCCTGGCGGCGGCTTCGTTCGCTGACCCAGACGACGCGGCGGGCGCTCTCGATCTCGACGACTTCATTAACGACACGGGAGACATCGACGAGCAGGCCATCAGGTCCGCTCTCGACGAGCTTCTGGAGCGCAAGCCGCACTGGGCGAAGGCCCAGCCCCCGGAGGGCCCGCGGCGTCCCGCACCGGACCGCACTCAGGCGTCCGGTGCCAACAAGAAGCAGGCCCCCAACCCTCGCGACGAGTTCGCGGGGTGGCTGAGTTCGAAGCTCACGTAGCTTCGGGAGAAGAGACATCATGGCGGTTACCGCCCCCTTGACGCTGTCCAACGTGGATGGCGCGCTCCTGCCCCGCACGATCACCGCGCCGATCTTCGAGAAGTCCGTCGAAGCGTCGGCGGTCATGCAGCTGGCCCGTCCAGCGCCGCTGGCCCTGGACGCCACCACTTCGGTGCCGATCCCGATGGACGTTCCGGTAGCCGACTGGGTCGGCCAGGCGGCCAAGAAGCCCCTGTCGACCGGCGGCGTGGACGTCAAGCAGATGCAGGCGAAGAAGGTCGCCGTGCTGATCCCGGTCGCCATGGAGGTCGCGAAGACCAACGCGGGCGGCCTGTACGACCAGCTGCAGAAGGATCTGCCGACCGCGTTCGCCCGGGCCTTCGACCACGCCACGATCCACGGCAAGACGATGAAGGGCGCCACGGGCCCGTTCACCGAGTACCTCGCCGCCACCAGCAACTCGGTGGCGCTGGGCACGGCCACCCAGGCGCAGGGCGGCATCTGGGCGGACTTCGTCAACGGTATGGCCGAGGTCGTCGACTCTGACTGGGACTACACCGGCACCGTGGCGGACCACAGGCTGAAGCCGTCGCTGCTGCTGGCGACGGACACCACGGGCCGCCCGATCCTCGTGGACACGCAGACGCCGGGAACGAACATGGCGGCGGCCGGCACGCTGATCGGTGAGCCGCTCGCCTACTCCCGCAGCGTGTCGGGCAAGCAGCGACGGCAGTCCACGTCCGTGGATACCGGTCTGCGGGCGATCGGCGGAGACTGGTCGCAGGCGGCCTACGGCGTGGGCATGGACATCACCGTGCGGATCTCCGACCAGGCCACCTACGTGGACGAGGAGGGCGGCGTGCACTCGGCCTTCCAGGAGAACCTGGTGCTGATCCTTGCGGAGGCGTACTACGGCTTCGTGCTGGGTGACGTCGACGCGTTCGTGAAGTACACCGGCACGCCGAGCGGTTCCTGATGGGGGCGGTCCCGGCTTCCGCGCCGGGCGGGACCGCCAAGCCCCTGAAGGTCGTGGCTCGTGTTCACGCGATGCCGCCGGAGCACAATGCGGGCGCCGAGCACATGCTCGTGTCGATGCTTCGGCCGCTGGTGGAGCGTGGCCACGACGTGCAGGTGTGGCTGTCCCGCTACGGCAAGGCCCACCAGGAGTACGAATACCGCGGCATCAAGGTCGTCCCTCTGGAGTCCCGCCTGGACTTTCCGTCGGCGGTCCGTCACGCGGATGTGTTGCTGGCGCATCTGGAGACGGTGCCGTCGACGGCGTCACTGGCCCGCGGCTACGGCAAACCGCTGATCGTGGTTTGCCACAACACACACAGACCGACCTTCCGGGATGCGGCGGCCGGTGGCACCGCTCTGGCCGTCTACAACAGCCGATGGATGGAGCGGGAGGCGGAGGTCTTCTTTGCCGAGTACCCGAAGGCCATCCGTCCCGCCAAGTCGCTGATCGTGCGTCCGCCGGTGTTCGCCGGCGAGTATTCGACGAAGCCCGGCAAGGCCATCACGCTGATCAACTGCAACCCGGAAAAGGGCGGCAAGGTTCTCAAGGCCCTCGCCGAACGAATGCCGGACCAGCAGTTCCTGGCCGTGAAGGGCGCCTACGGGGAGCAGATCCTT
Organism: Streptomyces sp.; assembly: GCF_031178505.1. Taxonomy (GTDB): domain Bacteria; phylum Actinomycetota; class Actinomycetes; order Streptomycetales; family Streptomycetaceae; genus Streptomyces; species Streptomyces gulbargensis. Next base: position 64,198 of record NZ_JAPSIW010000001.1, read on the forward strand.
CCCGACCTGCCGAACGTCGAGGTCGTTGAGCATGTTCGCGGCGAGGACATGCGGGAGCAGGTGTACGCCCGCACTCGCGTGTTGCTGATGCCGTCGTCCTACGAGTCGTGGGGCCGCGCCGGCGTCGAAGCGATGGCAAGTGGCATTCCCGTGCTGGCCCACCCGACGCCGGGGTTGTGCGAGTCGCTGGGCGAGGCCGGGATCTTCGTGGACCGGCAGGACGTCGACGGCTACGAGGCGGTCCTGCGGAAGCTGCAGGCGCCTGCCGAGTACCGGTTGGCGTCGAAGCGGGCGAAGGCCCGGTCTGTCGAGTTGGATCCGTCCGCTGATCTGGCGGCCTGGTGCAGCGCCGTGGAGTCCCTGGCCCGATAGGAGGCGTCGTGGCGTTCACCCCTCCGACCGTCGAGCAGCTTGGCCTCTACCTGGGGCTGGATGAGATCGACGGGAACCGGGCCGACCTGCTGATCGCGTCGGCGATCTCGCTGTGTCAGACGGTCGTGAAGCCGCTACCGGAGGGCGCAGACGCAGTCGTCCTGTCGGTGGCGGGCCGCGCGTATGTGAATCCGCAGCAGGTGTCCTACGAGACGATCGGCCCCATGAGCGTGCAGCGCCCCCAGGGCTCGGGCGGCCTGTACTTGACCAAGAGCGACAAGAGCGCCCTCAAATCCCTGGCAGGCCGCGGCGGTGCGTTCACCGTGGATCCGACGCCGGCGACCGCTGATCCGTCGCCTACCTGGCCTATCGACGATGCAGGGTTTGCGGACGAGTTCGAACCGGGCTGGGGGTACAGCTGATGCCAGCCCCGTACCCGTTCGGGGAGACGGTGCGGATCGTGCGCACCGGGCAGTCGCCGGGCCGGGACCCGCGCGGTCAGCCGCTGCCCGGCCCCGACGAGTCGTTCGACGTCACAGGCTGTGTGGTGACACCGCGCGCGGAGACGCCGCAGGTGGGCGGGGCACAGCAGCAGGACCGGGACACGGTCATTGTCGGCTGGACCGTGTACGCGCCTGCCGGGCATCCGAGGATGCCGCTGCGCACCACGGATAGGGCCAGGGTGCGGGGCGTCGTCTGTGAGATCACGGGCGAGCCCGGCGACTGGGGTCGCAGCCCGTTCACCGGAACCCGCGGCGTCATCCAGTTCGCTGCCGACCGTGTCACCGGCTGACTCTGGGAGGTCGCATGCCTGCTCGTTTCAAAATGTCCCGCAAGGGCGTCGGACAGATGCTGCGGATGCCGGGCATGCAGGCGGAGATGCTGCGGCGCGCCGAGGTCATCAAGGGCGTAGCGGTGGCGCTCTCCCCGGTCGATGAGAGCGATCCGTCGGCCGGGCACTACAAGGCGTCCTGGTCGACGGACAGCACCTCCCGTGGAGGCCGGAACCGTGACCGGGCAGCCGCCTACGTCCGTAACACGGCCTACTACGCGCGCTGGGTGGAGTACGGCAACGGAACCCCGACAGGGCGCGCCCATCACGTGCTGCTGCGGGCCGCCCAGGTCGGGGGCCGCGGATGACGGCGCCGGTCGACCTGGAACTGGAGCTGATCGGCCGGGCCGCCGCACACTGGCCGGACGCTGTGGTCCGCGACGAGCTCGACAACCGGCTCCTCGAAGAACTGCCCACCATCCAGATCGAAATGCTGGGCGGCGACGATGACGGATTCCGGCTCGACCGGGTCCTCGTCGACATCAACATCTATGCGGCCACCCGTGGTGACGCGCTCGCTCTCGCGGGCGAGGTGCACCTGTGGATGCTGCACGAGGTGCGCTCCTCCACCACCCCGACAGCGGTGATCGGCCGCACCGGCACGATCACCCGCCCCGCGATCCGCCCCTACACAAACACGGCGCTGCGCCGCGTCGGGGCGACCTATCAGATCTTCTGCCACCCGGTCTCCTGACCGGTTTCTGGGCCCGCGCCGGACCCGTCCCCGCCCGTGCGCGGGCTCTTCCATGTCTGGAGACATCTCATGGTCAACATCACCCGCGCCGCCGATCTGGCGCTCGTCGGGGCGAACGGCGGGGGATGGGTGAGCCCGGTGGGCACGCCTCGCCCCGCATCGCCGCTGGAGCAGCCCGCCGCCCCGTGGGAGCCGCTCGGCGCCATCTCGGACGACGGCCTGACCTACGGATTCGACGAGGACTCCCAGGAGTTCACCCCGTGGGGTTTGACGAGTCCGTTTAGGACCCAAATCACCAAGTCGGTCCGCACGTTCGGGCTCACGGTGTGGGAGACGTCCCGTGTCGCCGTGCAGTCGCTGCAGTACCGGCTGGACGCGACAGATCTGGAGCCGAACGGTGAGGGCTTCACCGAGTACGCGGAGACCGCCTCGCCCGTCCCGGACCGCCGCGCGTTCTGGTTCATCGTCGTCGACGGCGACGCCTACAAGGGCTTCTACGTGCCCCAGGGTGAAATCAACGACCGCTCCGACGTGACGTTCAAGCAGGACGAAATGTCCGGCTACGAGTGGACGATCACCACCTACCCGGACGACCAGGGCAACACCGTCTACCACTGCGACAAGCTGCCCGCCACGCCCGCCTACACGGGCTCCTGAACGGGTGGGCGGGCCGACAGACCGTCGGCGCGGGCCCGGCCCGCTCACCTCCTAACCGTGCCCGCGCCGCTGACGAAAGGCTCGCGCCATGCCGACCACGAAGAAGGAACTCGACGCCGCAGCAGCCCAGGAAGCCGAAGCGGAGGCAGGGGACGGCTACGTCACCGTGCCGCTCGCCGGCTTCGACGGCGTCACCAAGGACGTCCGCACCCTGCCCGCCACCCGCTGGCGGGCCTCCGCCATCCGCGCTCTCAACCAGGGCGACATGGACGGATTCTTCGAGCGTGTCCTGCACGAGGACGACTACGAGCTGTACGAGGAGCTCGACCCGACCGCCGAGGGCATCGGCCACTTCGCGGAAGCAGCCTCGCGTGCGGGCGGCGATGACCTGGGAAAGTCCAGTGGATCGTCTCGGTCTGGCAGGAGCACGCGGAGGCGGTAAGAGCCGACCTCATCGACCGCGGCTACGACATCACAGAGGTGCTGTCCGGTCGCCGCACCTGGTCGTGGCTACGGGTGCTGATCCAGCATTTGCCGCCTGAGTCGAACACCATGACTGCCCTGCGGAACGCGCTGACGGCCGAGGAACTGGCCGAGCAGGCGAACAGGGGTGAGCCGGAGCGGGGCCGCTGGTCCCAGTCTGAGCAGCTCATCGCGCTGCTCGCCGACCGGCTCGGGGCGCTGCACCACGCCTACGTCTCAACGCATTCACAGCGCAAGCAGAAGGCACCGGAGCCGATCCGCCGTCCGGGGGCGAAGACGGCCCGGTCGAAACAGGCGCCGACTCAGGAGCAGAACGAAACGCTGTTCCGCCTGATCAATGGGGGCGCCGTGTAGCGCCATGGGGGGGGGGAGGCTCCCGTGGCTGCGATCACTGTCGGTTC
>NZ_JAPSIW010000540.1 GCF_031178505.1 Streptomyces sp.
GAGATAGACGGCGGTGCGGGCCTTGGCCTTGATGGTCCTCACCGCGTACGCCAGATCGGCGATGCGGGCAGCCGTGAGTTCGCCGGTCGGGTCCACGTCCCGCCCGCAGTCGCTGGGGAGGAGGGCCGGGCCGTCGGGCTCGACCACGACGACGGCCTTGCTGTCGCCGATGCCGGCGGCGAAGGCGTCGATCCACTGCCGGTAGGCGGCGGAGGACGGGGCACCACCGCTGGAGTACTGGCTGCAGTCCCGGCCCGGTACGTTGTAGGCGACGAGGACGGGGGTCCGGTTCACCACCCGCGCCTGGCGGACGAGGCTGCTCACCTTGGCCCGTACCTCGTGGGGTGTGCCCTCGGTGAACCACTCGGCCTGCGGCCAGCTCGCGAGCTTCGCCATGTTCACCGCGTTCGCGACGTCGCCGTTCCGCAGGTCGGTGAGCGCCTGCCGGGCGGCCTTGCTGTGCGGGTCCACGTAGAACTTCGTCGTCGGGGTCAGGGCGTCCCCGGCCGGTGCGGCCTGCGCCTGTCCCTGTGTCGCGGTGAGGGCGGCGCAGGCCGCGAGCGCCGCGAGGGCGGCGGTCGCACGGCGCCGTAGGCTGCGTGACTTCATGAAGGCTCCTGGTCGAGGGGGTTCGGAAAGGAGAAAGGAAAGTGAAAAGGGGAAGGGAAACAGGGAACGGAAAGGGCCTGTGGCCCGGTCGCGGGGCGGCGGACACCGGGCCACAGGAGTCGGAAGGTCAGTAGCCGTAGATCATCTTGTAGGCGACCTCGGGGAGGAACTGCCCGGCCGTGGACCCGGTTCCGACGCCGCAGTTGCCGTCGGACTCGCCGGGAGCCTTGATCCACAGCAGCATCTCGGCGCCGCCTCCCATCCGGGTGGGGGTGCCGATGCGGCGGCCGGCCGCGTTGCACCACTCGCCGTTGGAGCCGTTGCCGTTGCGGCTGGTGTCGACGACGAACGGCTTGGTGTAGCCGTAGCGGGCGGCCAGTTCGCTGTTGACGGCGTTTCCGTAGGCGGTGTTCTGGGCGGTCGTGTAGTAGTTCGAGACGTTGAGCGAGAAACCGTGGGCCTGCCGGAGGCCCGCTTCGTGGAGGCGCTGGGCCATCGCCGCCGCGCTGATCCAGCCGGGGTTGCCGGCGTCCAGGTAGACCCAGGTGTTCGGTGCCTGGCGGTTGAACTCGGCGAGGGCTCCGCCGATCATGCCCTGGCGTTCGCGGATCTGAGTCTGTGTCAGGCATCCGTAGTCCGCGAGGGAGTCCGGCTCGAGGATGACCACGGCCGGGCGGTGGGCGATCCCGCCGGCGAACTGGGCGATCCAGGAGGCGTACGCGGCCGGGCTGGTGGCGCCGCCGCCGGAGTGCCCGCCGCAGGAGTCGCGGAGCGGGATGTTGTAGGCGACGAGGACGGGCAGCTTGTCCGCGTGGTCGGCCGCCCCCGCGTACGCGCCGGTGGCGGTGCCGATGGTGCCGCTCCAGGCGCCGAACCAGCGGGCCATGGGCGTGTTGGCGAGGGAGGCGTTGATCGCGGGCGTCCGGCCGTCACCGGGGTGGGCGGCGACCCACTGTTTCGCGGTGGAGTTCGGGTCCACGTAGAACCCGCTGGTCATGGTGGTCGGGTCCGCCGCGTGGGCGGACGGCGCGACGGTGAGCGCCAGCGGCAGCGCGAGGACGGCTGCCGCGAGGGCGCGGATGCTGCGGCGCATGACGGTACCTCGATTCCTGAGGGGGGAGCGCCGCACGCCCTCGTCCTGGGCGGGCGGCGCACTGAGGAAGTGCGGTGGTACGTCACCCCGGACCGTGGAAGCGCTCCCACTGGAAGCGATCCCAGCACGCACATCGGCACTCTGGGGTGTGGCCGGTATCGTGTGATGCCCTGTTCAGCCTGTCAAGTGGGTGCGCTTAACCGACACTTCACATAACCGGGGGAAGGCTTTACAGTCTGGGAACTGGAAGCGCTCCCAGTCTTCCGTGTGTTCCGGATGTGACAGGAGAGGCGGATCATGACCGAAGGCGTGTCCCGCCGGCAGTCGACACTCGACGAGGTGGCCGAACTGGCGGGCGTCTCGCGGTCGGTGGCCTCCCGCGCGCTCAACAACGCCCCGCACGTCAGCCGCGCCAAGCGCGAGGCCGTCGAGCGGGCCGTCCGCCAGCTCGGTTACGTACCCCATCCGGCCGCCCGCGCGCTGGCGACCCGTCAGACCGGCGCGGCCGCCCTGGTCGTCTCGGGGGAGGATCCCTCGATCTTCGCGGATCCGTTCTTCGCCCAGGTGATCGTGGGGGCCTCGGCCGCACTGGAGGACGCCGACCTGCATCTCATGCTCTGCCTGGCCGCCTCCGACCGGGGGCGCAAGCGGGTGGAGCAGCTGCTGAGGTCCAAGGGCGCCGACGGCGTGATGCTGATGGCGCTGCGCGAGGACGATCCGCTGGCCCGGATGGCCGAGGGGGCGGAGATGCCCGTGGTGTTCGGCGGCCGCCCGGTCGGTTTGGACCCCCGCTGGTACGTGGACGTCGACAACGTCGGCGGAGCGCGCGCGGCCACCGAGTACCTGATAGCGTCCGGCCGGACGAGGATCGCCACGATCTGCGGACGTCTGGACACCGAGGTCGGGCGGGCCCGCTACCGCGGCTACCGGGACGCCATGCTGGCGGCCGGACTGGAGCCGTACCCCCCGGAGGGCGGCGACTTCACCGAACCCAGCGGGTCCGCTGCCATGGCCGCGCTCCTCGCGCGCCATCCCGGCCTGGACGGGGTCTTCGCCGCCGGCGACAACATGGCGGCCGGGGCCCTGCGCACGCTGCGCGAGGCCGGCCGCCCGGTCCCCTCGGACGTCGCCGTGGTCGGCTTCGACGACCTGGCCGTGTCCCGGATGGCCGACCCGCCGCTCACCACGGTGCACCAGCCCATAGAGGGTCTCGGCCGGGAGATGGCGCGGATGCTCGTCGCGATCATCGACGGGCAGGACCCCACCCCTCTGATCCTCCCCACGCGCCTGGTCACCCGCGCCAGCGCCTGACGAGCCGACCTCGCCGCCCACCCTGCGGCGAGGGTCCCCTCAGCCCTTGTTTGGGAGCGCTCCCAAACCTTCCTTCGCGCCGATCGCCGACGAGGCGAGGCCCTGCCCGGCGCGCCCCTCCCTCTCACCCCGACGCATCGAGGAGATGCCATGTCCCGCTCGTCCGTGCCGCCCACCCGTACCCGCCGCCGCTCCGCGCTCCTCGCCCCGGCGGCCCTGGCCCTCGCGCTCGCCCTCACCGGCTGTTCGTCCTCCGGAGACGGCTCCGCCTCCGCGGACGGGAAGATCACCCTGACCGTCGGCACCTTCGGGACCTTCGGCTACAAGGAGGCCGGCCTGTACGACGCGTACATGAAGCAGCACCCCCACATCGTCATCAAGGAGAACCCGACCACCGTCGAGGGCAACTACTGGACCGCGCTGCAGACCCGGCTCTCCGGCGGCGGACTCGACGACGTCCAGGCCCTGGAGGTCGGCCGCATATCCCTGGCCACGTCCGAGGATCTCGCCGACGCCTTCGTCGACCTGTCCGACGCCCCCGGCGTCGAGAAGAAGAACTACCTGCCCTGGAAGTGGGAGCAGGCCACCACCACCGACGGCAGGACGATCGGCCTGGGCGCCGACGTCGGCCCGATGGCCATCTGCTACCGCCAGGACCTCTTCAAGGCCGCGGGCCTCCCCTCCGACCCCGAGGCGGTCGGCAGGCTCTGGGCGGGCGACTGGGCGAAGTTCGTCGAGACCGGCAAGCGGTACCAGGCCAAGGCCCCGCGCGGCACCTACTTCATGGACAGCGCCAGCGGACTGTTCAACGCCGTCGTCGCCAGCAGCCCCGTGCAGTACTACAAGGACGGCAAGCTCGCCTACAAGGAATCGGCCGGCGTCAAGAGCGCCTGGGACCTGGCCGTCAAGGCCGTCCAGGGCAGGACCAGCCAGGGCCTGAAGATGTTCGACACCCCCTGGCAGACCGCCTTCTCCAAGTCCACCTTCGCCACCACCGTCTGCCCGTCCTGGCAGCAGGCCAACATCCAGCAGTTCTCCGGACCGTCCAACAAGGGCAAGTGGAACATCGCCCAGCCACCGGCCGCGGGCAACTGGGGCGGTTCCTTCCTCGCCGTGCCCGCCTCCGGCAAGCACGTCGACGAGGCCAAGAAGCTCGTCGCCTGGCTCACCGCCCCCGAGCAGCAGGCGAAGGTCTTCCAGAAGGTCGGCAACATCCCCGCCAACCAGGCCGCCCACGAGCTGCCCGGCGTCGTCGGCTACAAGAACCCCTACATCGGGCCGGGCGCGGCCACCGGCCAGATCTTCTCCACCGCCGCCAAGGCCATCGAGCCCGCCGAGACCGGCCCCCGCGCCGGGGACCTGACCGGGGCGTTCGGCACCGGCGTCCTGCTCATGGAACAGAACGGCAAGAGCCCGGAAGAGGCGTGGAACGCCACCGTGCGCCAGATCGACAGCACCGTCCAGTAACGCCCCCGCCCCACCCCACGCCGCTCCGCGGCCGCCGTCGCGGGGGAGGGGGCCCGCCCACCGGGACCGGCCGAGCGGGCCGGTCCCCGGGCAGCCGGCCGCGGAGGCCGGCCCACCCGAGCGCCGGCCCACCCGAGCGCCGGCCCACCCGAGCGCCGGCCCACCCGAGCGCCCGCCGCCCCTCCCGCCCCGCCGACGACACAGGCCGCCCCTCCCTCTCCGCCGACACCGGCCGTGACCACCGAAGGAACCCACCCGTGGCCTCCACGACCGCACCGAGCCGCACCGGCCCCGCCGACCGGCCGGACGACACCCCGCCGCCCACCGCACGCACCGCGGGCCCCAAGGCCTCCTGGCGCAGCCGCCTCCACCGCTGGGACACCAAGGGCACCCCGTACGCCCTCGTCGCCCCCTTCTTCCTCGTCTTCGCCGTCTTCGGCCTCTTCCCACTGCTC
>NZ_JAPSIW010000541.1 GCF_031178505.1 Streptomyces sp.
GTTCACCCCCGACCACCCGCACACCTTCCCGCGCGGGCAGGTGTTGGGATCAGCGGCTGCGGCCGGCGTGACGAAAGTGCCGCCCAGCAGCGCACCGGCCACAGCCACCGTCGTGAGACTCTTTTTGGACGTGCTCACAGGAGAGCTCCCCCAGGTATCTGAAGTGCAGTCAGTTCGAGATCAACCCAGGGGTATGACAACGCTGTCCTGACGTCACGTCATCGCGGCGGAGCGGCGGGACACCGGGCTCATGTCGCCCTTCCCGCGACGCCGGCGGGCCCCGCGCCGCGCGGAAGGGCCCGGCGAGGAGGCCGGTCGTTCAGGTGACCGGCCCGTGGGGGCGGTCCTACCGCTCGGGAGTGACCTGGAGCCAGTCGAGCAGGACGTCACACTGGTTGCCCTGCTCGCACGAGATCTTGATCTCGTTCTCGCCCTTCTGGAGGGTGACCGGCGCCCAGGTGGTCTGCCAGTTCTTCTCCAGGTTCGGGTCCGAGGAGTGGATGAAGTTCTTCAGGCCGATCGGCTGCGGATTCGGCTTGCCGTTGACCGTCAGGGTGGCGTTGGCGTCGACCGCGGGGATCGTGTAGCGCACGGTCAGCCGGTACTGGCCGCCGTCGGGCATGTTCGCCTTCCAGGTCACCGAGGAGCCCGGCGCGTTGAAGCCCGCGACGTAGGCGCCGTCGATGCCCTCGGCGCCCTTCACGTCCTTGCCGAGCGCGGCCGAACCACCGAGTCGCAGCGTGGCAGCGTCCTGCTTCGGCAGTTCTTCAGGGGTGGGCTCGCTGCTGGGCTCCGCGCTCGGGGTCTCCTGGCTCTGGGACGCGGGCGCCGTCGAAACGGAGGTCGGCGTCCCGCCCGCCTGCGGGTCCTTGTCGTCGCCCGTGTTCGAGATCACGGCCGCGGCGATGCCGGCGATGACGACCGCGACGACCGCGACCGCGCCGATCAGGAGGCCCTTGGTGTTCGGGCCGCGGCCGGAGCCGCCGCCGTGCTGCGGGGGGACGGGGCGGGTCGGGGGGCCGCCGTAGGTCTCGGGCGCCGCGTACTGCGGCTGCGGCCTGCCGTACGGCGCCTGCTGCTGCGGCGGTACGTAGGCCTGGCCGTGGCCCTGGGTGGGGGCGCCGTACTGGCGCTCTCCGACCGTGCGGACCTGGTTGTACGAGGTGCGGGGCACACCGGGCTGCGCGGGCGCGGGGCCCGGGTAGCCGTAGCCGCCGCCCTGCGGGCCCTGCGCGCCGGCTGCCTGGCCGTCCGCGTACAGGTAGCCGAAGGGATCGTCGTCCTCGGGCTTGCTCGCGCCGTTGTTACCGGCAGCCATCCGGGTCACTCCTATCCATGCTCGCCAGCCGTCGCCGACCGGGCGAGCCTACCCCGAACGGACCAGGCCCCGGTGCGGCCCCTTGACCGGCCGGCGGCCCCCGGCGCGGTCAGCCGGCGCGGCGGTGGACCTTGGCGCGGGAGCGTTTCTCCACGTACATCCGCTGGTCGGCGGAGTTCAGGACCTCTTCCACCGTCATGCCGCATTCGGCCCAGCCGATACCGAAACTCGCCCCGACCCGCACGGCCCTGCCGTCCACCCGGATCGGCGGAATGATCGCGTTGCGGAGGCGTACGGCCAGGTCGGCGGCGTCGGCCGCGCCGAGGCCGTCGGCGAGGACGACGAACTCGTCACCGCCGAGCCGGGCGACCGTGTCACCGTCGCGGACGCCGGTGGTGAGCCGGCGGGCGACCTCGATGAGGACGGCGTCACCGGTGTGGTGCCCGAACCGGTCGTTGATCGACTTGAAGCCGTCGAGGTCGCAGAAGAGGACCGCGAGCCCCTTCGTGCCGTCGTCGGTCTCGCCCGCGGAGGGGGCGGCGAGGTGGACGTGGTGGTCGTAGGCGCCCGCCGTCCCTGCGGGCTCGAAGCCGAAGCCGTGCTCGTGCTCGTGGTCGTACTCGTACGGCGACTCGTGAGCCGCGTCCGGGCCGGGGCCGAGCTCGGGGCCGGGGCCCGTCCCGTACCCGTACGTCCCCACCTCGTGCCCCACGGCGTGCGCCGGGCGCTCGCAGAGGCGGGCGGAGAGCCGGGAGCGGAGTTCGGCGCTGTTGGGCAGGCCGGTGAGGGCGTCGTGCGAGGCGCGGTGGGCGAGCTGGAGCTCGTGGCGTTTGCGTTCCTCGATGTCCTCGACGTGGGTGAGGAGGAAGCGGGGCCCGTCGGCGGTGTCGGCGACCACGGAGTTCCGCAGGGAGACCCACACGTACGTGCCGTCGCGCCGGCCCAGCCGCAGCTCGGCCCGGCCGCCCTCGGCGGAGGTGCGCAGCAGTGTCCCTATGTCCTCGGGGTGGACGAGGTCGGCGAAGGAGTAGCGCCGCATGACGGAGGCGGGGCGGCCGAGGAGCCGGCACAGGGCGTCGTTGGTCCGCAGCAGCCTTCCGTGCTGGTCGCCGCCCATCTCGGCGATGGCCATGCCGGAGGGGGCGTACTCGAAGGCCTGCCGGAAGGACTCCTCGCTGGCGCGCAGCGCCTGCTGCTCGCGCTCGAGCCGGACGAGGGCCCGCTGCATGTTGGAGCGCAGGCGCGCGTTGCTGATCGCGATGGCCGACTGGGAGGCGTACATCTGGAGGGCTTCCTGGCCCCAGGGCCCGGGATGCCGGCCGTTGCGCGGGCGGTCGACGGATATGACGCCGAGGAGTTCCCGGCCGGAGCCCGCCGGTCCGCCGCCCTTGCCGGAGCGGACTCCGGGGGCGTACATGGGGGCGTAGAGCCGGTCGTGGGGGTGCCACTCGTCCTCGAAGCGGGGCGCGGGTCCCTCGGTGTGCCACTGCGGGACGTCGTCGTCGAGGAGGACCCAGCCCTCGGTGTGCGGGATGAAGCGGAGGTCGCCCCAGGCGACGCCCATGGACAGGCGCCGGTCCCAGGCGGCGCGGGAGCCGACCCGGCCGGTGATGAGGGCCTCGGCGGCGGAGCTGCCGGCGAAGGCCGCGACGACGAGGTCACCGTCGGGCCGGACGAGGTTGACGCAGGCAAGCTCGTAGTTGAGACCGGCGACGACTCCGTCGGCGACGGTCTGCACGGTGTCCGCCAGACTGCGGGCGGTGTTGAGGTCCGCCACGACCTGGTGCAGCTGCCGCAGGGTCGAGAGACGGACGTAGGGCTCCGACTCGGTCTCCATCGCTCGCTCTCCCCGAGACCTCGACAGCAACTCCAGGGTTCTCATCGGCATCGTGTGCACTGTCACCGCCACTGAATCACAGCGAGCTGCGCACCCGGTACACAGGGTCAACAAATACTGCCTTCTGTGACTCAAGTCACAGCAGACCGGGGAGCGTCGCCGCAGGTCGCGGCGCGCGGCGGGGGCCGCGGGTCCTAGGACCGGAGGGGGTGGACCGCTGGTCCCCCCGCCCGATGCGGGGCGCGGCGGGCCGGGGCTAGCGTGCGGGTGTGCTGCAGAAGACCCCCGCCCCTCCCCCCGTGTCCGACCTGGCCGTCCCTCATGCTGAGGGGGTGAGCAACGACGAGTTCCGGGCGGCGATGTCCCGCCTCGCGGCGGGCGTGGTCCTGGTGACGGCGCACGACCCCGACGACGGCCCGCGCGGCGAGGACGTCGGCATGACCGCGACCGCCTTCCTGTCCGTGTCCCTCGACCCGCCGCTGGTCATGGTCAGCCTGCGCAACGGTTCCCGCATGGACGACCTGCTCGCCGAGGTCCCGGTGTGGGCGGTGTCCGTGCTCGCGGAGAGCCAGCGGCACGTCGCGGGGCGCTTCGCCATGAAGGGCCGGGTCTCGGACCGGCTCCTCTTCGCCGACCTGCCGTACACGCGGGGCGAGGTGAGCGGCGCGCCGCTGATGGGAGGGGCGCTGGCGACCCTGGAGTGCCGCACCGAGAACCGGGTCGTGGCGGGGGACCACACGCTCGTGATCGGCCGGGTCCTGGCGGTGGGCCTGCCGTCGGCGGAGGCCGAGCCGCTCACGTACTTCCGGGGGAAGTACCGCCACCTGGGGTGAGCCGGGGGCCCGGAGGCACGGCTGCGGAGCGGGCCAGGGCAGGTCGCCGAGCGGGTGCGGTGGCAGGGGTACGACGACGGCGCGCCCAGGGTCGCGGCACCGGCTTCGGGGGCATCAGCTCCAGTCGCCGCCGCCCCGGCGGGCCCGCTTCGTCTCGGAGCGCTGCTTCTTCTCCCGCAGCCGGCGCTCGTTGATGCCGCGCGGGATCTTCGTCGGGCGGCGGGGCTTCGGGGGCGGGGCCGTCGCCTCGGCGAGCAGCGCGGCCAGGCGCACGGCCGCCGTCTCGCGGTTGCGCCACTGGGAGCGGTGCTCCGAGGCGCGGACGGTGACGACGCCGCCGACGAGGCGGGAGGCCAGCCGTTCCAGGGCGCGCGCCTTCCACACCTCGGGCAGGGCCTCCGTCGCGGCCAGGTCGAAGCGCAGCTCGACCTGCGAGTCGCTGGTGTTGACGTGCTGGCCGCCGGGCCCCGACGAGCGCGAGAAACGCCACTGGAGCTCGGCCTCGGGCAGGGAGACGGAGCCGCGGATCGGGTAGGGACCGGACATGACCCCCATGTTCCCCGTAGGGGACCCGGGGCGTCACCCTGATTTCCGCCGCCGGCCCGTCCGGCCGGGAACCGCGGGGCGGCCGCGCGCGTTTCTCCGGATGAGCACCGCGTTTCGACCCGAGCATCACGAGCATCACGAGGAAAGGGCCATCCCATGGCTGTAAGCCTGTCCAAGGGCGGCAACGTCTCCCTGACCAAGGAGGCCCCCGGCCTCACCGCCGTCACCGTGGGCCTCGGCTGGGACGTCCGCACCACCACCGGTACCGACTTCGACCTCGACGCCTCCGCGATCGGTGTCGACGCCGCGGGCCGCGTCGCCTCCGACGCCCACTTCGTCTTCTTCAACAACAAGTCCACCCCGGACCAGACCATCGTCCACACCGGTGACAACCGCAC
>NZ_JAPSIW010000542.1 GCF_031178505.1 Streptomyces sp.
TGGTGCCGCGGATCGCCGAGTTCACCGGCGGGGCCGGCCTCCGGGTCGTCCTGCACTCGCTGGCCTTCGGGTCGCTGGTGCCGTTCCTGCCGCGCGGCGGGGACAAGGCGGCCCTCACCCGGCCTCAGCTGGAGATGACCCTCGACGTGATGGCGCACAGCCTCGTCTACTGGACGCAGGACCTCGTGGCGGCCGGCCTGCTGCGCCGGGGCGCGAAGATCTTCGCGATGACCAGCGCGGGCACCAGCCAGGTGCTGCCCAGTTACGGGGCGGTGTCGGCGGCCAAGGCGGCGCTGGAGTCCCACGTACGGCAGCTGGCCTGTGAACTCGCCCCGTACGGCGTGGCGGTGAACGCGCTGCGCGCCGGGGTGACCGTCACGCCGTCGCTGCTGCGCATCCCCGGCCACGAGCAGTTCGTGGACCGTTCGGCGGCGGGCAATCCGCACGGGCGGCTCACCCGGCCCGAGGACGTCGCCGAGGCGGTCGTCACCCTGGCGCGCACCCCGTCGTCGTGGCTGACCGGCGACACCATCGGCGTGGACGGCGGCGAGCTCATCGCGGCCGGCACCACCTGGAACACCCGTACCGAGGCGGAGGAGTGGTGATGTCCGGCATCCCGACGGCGGCCCGCGAGACGGCCCCGGTCAGGCCCCAGGCGGAGCGACGGCCCGCGCCTGCCGGCCGGGACGCGCGGCCGGTGCCGGCCACCGTGATCTCCGACTGGTCGGTGCTGTCCCCGTACGGCCTCGGCGTCGAGCCGTTCACCGAGGGTGTGCGGGCCCGCCGGGCCGTCGTGCCGCGCCTCAACCTGGAGGTGTGGCCGGGCCCTTCGGAGCTCGCCTGTCTGATCCCGGGCTTCAGCGTCACGGAGGCGCTCGGCAGCCGGGGCACCCGCACCATGGACCGGCTGACCGGGATCACGGTCGCCACGCTGAGCGCCCTTCTGGAACCGTACGGGACGAGCCGTCCGCCGCTGGCCGACGGGCCGGAGCGGATCGGGCTGGTCCTCGGCACGGGGTCGGGCAGCGTGCAGAGCACCATGGACTTCACCCGCGACTCCCTGACCGGCGCGCAGCCGTTCTACGTGGATCCGGCGCTGTTCCCGAACACGGTGATGAACCGGGCGGCGGGCGCGAGCGCGATCTGGCACGGCCTGAAGGGCCCCAACGCCACGCTCGCCGGAGGTCCTTTGACGGGTCTTCAGGCGCTGCGCTACGCGGCCCGGCTGCGGGAGCGGGGCCACGGGGAGGTGATGCTGTGCGGCGCCGTGGAGGAGTACAGCGTGCAGCGGGCGTGGCTGGACTGGCACGCCCGGGGCCCGGGCCGGCGGGACGTGCCGGTGGCCGAGGGCTGTGCCATGTTCCTGCTGGAGGACACCGCGTCCGCCGAGCGGCACGGCCGGCGGCCCCGCGCGGAGATCCTGTCCGCCCGGTTCAGCGCCTGCGGCGGCCCCGGGGAGCTGCGTCCCGCGCTCGCGCGGCTGGTGCGGCTGGCCCTGGCCGAGGCCGGGGTGGAGCCGGACGAGGTGCGGGTGACGGCCCCGTCGGGCACCTGGGCGCGCTCGGAGGAGGCCGCGGCCCTGGACGAGGTGCTGGGCGGCGCCGAGGACGAACGCGTCGAGGTGCGGGACCTGTTCGGGGACGCGTGCGCCGCCTCGGCGGGCTTCCAGCTGGGCGCGGTGCTCGCCCTGCGCGACTCCGGGGCGGTCGGCGGCGGTGTCGCCGTCGTGACCTCCGTGGACGAGGACGGCCTGCTCGCCTGCACGACCGTGCGCCTGCTCTGACCCCTGCCCGCCCCACCGCGTTCCGCTGCCGTTCCGTCCGCACCGTCCGCACCGTCCGCACCGTCCGCACCGTGCGGTCCGCCCGTTCCGTCCGATCCGTTCCCCGAGAGGAAGGCCCGTCATGCCCGAGGAGACCGGCACCACCCTGGACAAGGAGGCGCTGCGCGCCCTCATCGCCGAGGTCCTGGACGTGGACGTCGCGGACGTCACCGACGACGCCCACTTCACGCGGGACCTCGGTGTCGACTCCCTGATGGCCCTGGAGATCACCGTGCGTCTGGAGCAGGAGTTCTCCGTCAAGCTCGCCGAGGAGGAGCTGACACAGCTCACCACGCTGAAGGAGACGTACGCGCTGCTCGACGGGAAGCTGCGGGCCGCGTGATGCCCCTCTCCCCCGCCCCGTCGCTGCTGGGGCTCACGCCCCGGCCGGTGGCCCGTACCGAGGACGGGGTGACCGCCCGGGCGGTGGTCGACCCGGCCTTCGAGGCGTTCCCCGGCCACTACCCCGGCTTCCCCGTCTTCCCCGGCGTCTGCCTGGTCGAGTACGCCGACCAGGCCGTCCTGGCGGACCTCGCCGGGCGGGGTCACCGGGCCGAACTGGCCGCCGTGGACCGGTGCCGCTTCCGCGAGCCCGTCCTGCCCGGGGACGAGCTGACCTTCCGGGCCGGGTACGGGCAGGACGTCGGCGTCCTGGGTCCGGCCGGGGCGCCCGGTGAGCTCCGGGTGGACGTGACCGTGGAGACGGCCCGGGGCCGGGCGGCCGAGCTGCGGCTGCGGTACCGGCCGCCGTCGGACACCGCCCCCGGCACGCCGCCCCCGGAGCCGGAGCCGGGACGGGCGGCCGCGGACCGCGGTCCCGCGCCGGGACCGCGGACACCGGACCCGGGACGGCCGGAGGCGGACGGCCCCGTGGAACGGGCCGACACCGCGGCGATCACCCGGATCATCCCGCACCGCTACCCGATGCTCCTGGTGGACCGGGTGACCGCGGCGGTGCCCGGATCCCGGCTGACCGCCGTCAAGGCGGTGACGGTCGCGGAGCCCCCCTACCGCCGGCTGCCGCCGGACGCCGGTCCCGACGCCTTCCGCTACCCCCGCCCGCTCCTCGTGGAGTCCTGGGCCCAGGCGGCCGTGCTGCTCGCCGTCTGGGACACCCCCAACCCGGACGTGACCACCGGCAAGGTCGAACTCGCCGGGGCCGTCGACCGGGTCGTCTTCCACCGTCCCGTGCACCCCGGTGACGTTCTGGAGCACCACGTCGAGGTCGTCCGGGCCGTGGCCGACACCACCATCCTGGCGGGCCGCACGCTGGTGAACGGTCTTCCCGCCGTCGAGGTGGGGCACTTCATCGTCGCGCTGCGCCCGCTCGACTCCCTGGTCCCCGGCACGCCCGCCGGCTGACCCCGTCACCCGTTCCCCTGCCGAGGAGGCACCCTCCATGTCCGCACAGCACCGCCGCGTCGCCCTGGTCAGCGGCGGCTCCCGGGGCATCGGCCGCGCCGTCGTGCTCCGGCTCGCCGAGGACGGCCACGACGTGGCGTTCTGCTACCACTCACGGCCCGAGAGCGCCGAGGAGACCGCCGAGCTGGCCCGGAAGTCGGGTGCCCGGGTCCTCGCCCGGCAGGCCGACGTCTCCGACCCGGCCGCCGCCCGGGCCTTCGTGACGGCCGCGGAGGAGGAACTGGGGCCGGTCCACGCGGTGGTCGGCTGCGCGGGGATCATCCGTGACAAGCCGCTGGTGCTGATGGGCGAGGACGACTGGCAGGACGTCGTGGACGTCAACCTCGGCGGGACGTACCACCTCTGCCGGGCCGTCGCCTTCCCCCTCATGAAGCGCCGCTCCGGCTGCGTGGTCACCCTCTCCTCGGTGGCGGGGGTGTACGGCAACGCCGGGCAGACCAACTACGCCGCCACCAAGGCCGGGATCATCGGCTTCACCCGTTCCCTGGCCAAGGAGCTGGGCGGGCACGGCATCCGCGCCAACGTGGTGGCGCCCGGGTTCATCAGCACCGACATGACGGCGGGACTGCCCGAGGAGAAGACGCGCCGGATGCTCGAACGGATCGCGCTCGGCCGGTTCGGCAACGCGGAGGAGGTCGCGGACCTGGTGTCGTTCCTGGTCTCCGACCGGGCCGCGTACATCACCGGCCAGGTCTTCCAGATCGACGGCGGCATCGCCCTCTGACACCGTCCCGCGCCCGCCTCACGCTCCGCCCCGCCACGATTTCCGCCCCGCCCGACCCATCACCCCGGAAGGGGGACAGCGATGGCTCTCCGCTTCTACTTCTCCCTGCGCAGCCCCTACTCGTGGCTGGCCCACCTGGACCTCACGCGCCACCACCCCGAGCTGGCCTCCCGGCTGGAATGGGTGCCGTACTGGGAACCCGACGAACAGAGCGAACGTCTCCTCGCGGAGGCGGGCCGGCGGTTCGTCTACACCCGGATGTCGCGCGAGAAGCACTTCTACATCCTCGGTGACGTACGGCGGCTGGCCACCGACCGGGGGCTCGCCGTGAGCTGGCCGGTGGACCGCGACCCGGTCTGGGAGGTGCCCCACCTGGCCTATCTGGCCGCCGAACAGCGGGGCGCGGGACGGGCGTTCCTGGATCAGGCCTACCGGGCCCGCTGGCAGGAGGGCCTCGACATCTGCGCCCGGCCCACCATGGCGAAGCTCGCCGACCGGCTCGGGCTCGACCCCGCCGTCCTCGCCGACGCGGCCGACGACCCGGACCTCCGGCGGCGCGGGGCGCGGGCGCTGCTCCGCGCCGTCGAGGAGGGCGTCTTCGGGGTGCCGTTCTTCGTGCACGGCCGCGAGAAGTTCTGGGGCGTGGACCGGCTCACCGCCTTCGCCGGGGCGGCGGCGCCCGGCCCCGTCCCGGCCGTGACGGCGGCACCGCCCCCGGCCGGCGCGCTCGGGACGGCGACGGAGGGAGGTGACCTCGGGCATGGCGGCGGCTGCGGATGATCCGGCGGCGGTGTACGGGGCTCCGCCCCCCGGCGCGGTCCTCGGACAGGTGGCGCACGGGGACTGGACCTTCGGCCTGCACCGGCAGGGCGCGGGCGATCCGGTGGTGCTGCTGCACGGGCTGCTCACCGACAGCCGCGTCTGGTATCCGGCGCTGCCGGACCTCGCGGCGGACGGCGCC
>NZ_JAPSIW010000543.1 GCF_031178505.1 Streptomyces sp.
CGCGACTGGAAGGACATCTGGGTGAACGAGGGCTTCGCCCGGTACGGCCAGTGGCTGTGGTCGGAGAAGGAGGGCGAGGGCACGGCGCAGGAGCTGGCGGACCACGTGTACGCGCAGCGCGCGGCCGACGACGCGTTCTGGACGGTCCGGCCGGGCGACCCAGGCCCGGAGAACCAGTTCCACGTCGCCGTCTACGACCGGGGCGCGCTGGCGCTCCAGGCGCTGCGCAACGAGATCGGTGACGAGGACTTCTTCGCGATCCTGAAGGGCTGGCCGACCCGGTTCGCGTACGGCAACGCGCGGGTCGCGGATTTCGTGCGGTACGCGGAGCAGGTGTCCGGCAAGCCGCTCGCGGGTCTCTTCGACACCTGGCTGTACCAGCCGTCGAAGCCCTCGGAGGCGACGGCGGCCGCGGTGGGCCTCGGTGCTCCGGCCGCCGCGCGCTCGGCGGGCACCAGGGCCGCGGCTCCGGCGGAGCCGAGGTCGTGGAAGAAGATCGCCGCGACGAACACGGTCCACGAGCACCGGCACGGGGACGGGCACGGCCGCGGGTCGGCCGGGGATCTCGCGCACGGGAGCGGACGCGCGGGCCGCTGAGCCGGCCGCCGGGCGACGCGGGGCCCCGGCCGGCCGGAAGCGGCCGCGCGGGGCGTGCCCGCGGGGGACCGGGCGCGGTGGCTGCCGAGCCGGCCGCCCGGCGACGCCGGGCCCTCGGCCCGGGGGCGGCCGCGCGGGGCGTCCGTCAGCGCTCGTGCCGGGCGCGGCGGGCGGCCCGGCGGGCGCGGCGGGCCAGGGGCAGGTAGCGCAGCCACTCAGGCAGGACGGGGACGGCCAGGCGGACGGCCCGGGCGAAGCGGCGCAGCGCCCGCTCCTGGCCCTCGGTCCACTCCAGGCCGAGGGCCTCGCGGGCGTCCGGCGGCATGAAGCCCACGGTGAGGAAGGCGCGCAGGCGCAGGAACGGGCGGCGCAGGACCGGCCAGAGCAGGCGGAGCGCGAGCCGGAGCGGCAGGGGGCCCCGGTCGGGGACGGGCACCGGCTGTTCGGTGTCGAGCAGCTCACGGACGACGGCCGTGACCTCCAGTTCCTCGGCGAGGACGCGCCGGTAGTACGGCCAGAACTCCTCGATCGTCCCCGGCATGTCCCGGTCGTGGATGCCGAGCACCCGGCCGACCTGGAGCCATTCGGCGTACAGCTGCCGCTCCTGCGCCTCGGTGAGGGGCCGGGCCAGCAGGCGCAGGCCGTGCCGGTAGACGGGGTAGCCGGTGGCGTGGACCCAGGAGTAGTAGGCCGGGGTGAGGGCGTGGTAGCGGCGGCCGTGTGCGTCGGTGCCCTGGATGGTGCGGTGCAGCTCGCGGAGCCGGCGGCCCTCCTCGGCGGCGCGCTCGCCTCCGTACACCCAGAGCTGGACCGAGCGCAGCGAGCGTTCGCCGCGCCCCCAGGGGTCGGTGCGGAAGACGGAGTGTTCGTCGACGCCGGCGCCGATCGCGGGGTGGGCGACCTGGAGGGCGAGGGCGGCGGGCAGCATGAGCAGGGCACGGACGTCCCCGGCGACGCTCCACAGCACGCCGCCGACGGGCGGCGGGGCCGGGTCGGCGGCGGCCGGCCGCTTCCGGCCCGGGGTCGCGGCGGAGGTCTGCCGCGGGTGGTTCATGGGGTGCCTCTCCTCGTCCGTCCCCGCGCGTTCGCGCGGGTCCTCCGTTCCAGAGTGCGCCTATGACGAAGGGGCCGTCGCCGGGGCGCTGCGGCCCGGGGCGACGGCCCCTGTCTGCGTACGGGTCAGGCGCGGTCGGCGCCGACCGGCTCGCCGACGATGCGGGCGGCGAGGGCGTGGGCCCAGGCGTCGACGTCCGCGGTGAGCTCGCGCTCGGCGGCGGCGCGCTCGGCGGCGATCTTCGCGGAGCCGGCGGCGATGATGGCGTCGCGCTCGGCGGCGCCCTCGGCGCGGGCGGCGGCGATGGCGGCCGAGCCCTCCTCGACGGCCTTGGAGCGGATGCGGGCAGCCTCGTGGCGGGCCTCGGCGAGCTCGGCCTCGTACTGCTCACGGATCTGAGCGGCCTCGGTGCGCAGGTCGTCGGCGCGCTCGGTGCCGCCGGCGATGGCGTCGTCGCGCTCGTCGAGCGTGCGCTTGATCTTCGGCAGGATGCCCTTCGCAAGGATCAGGAAGGTGAGCCCGAACAGTACGGCGCCGAGGAGGAGCTCGGCCCAGACGGGGTTGAGCGGACCGAGGTCCGTCTTGAAGATCTGCGAGTTCGCGAGGGTCATGGCGGGCATTCTACCTGGTCGCAAAAGTTACGAATCGTACACCCGGTCGAGAGTTGGCGTGCTTGTGCGCGCCCGGCAAGATTCCCGGCATCCAGAGGCTACCGGAAGGTAACCCAGGCTGATTGTATGTGCGGCGCCAGGTCAACCCCCCACGTCTCCTTGGGAGTTCACGTGCCCTTCACCGCACTGCGCCGTACCTCCGGCGCCGCCTTGTCCTTCGCGCTCGCCGCCGCCACGCTGGCCACGGCCGCGCCGGCCGCCTCGGCGGCTCCGGAGACGGCGGCCGCGACCCCGCGCGTGAAGGTGCTCACGTACAACGCGTTCCTCTTCTCCAAGAGCCTCTACCCGAACTGGGGGCAGGACCACCGGGCGAAGGCGATCCCCGCGGCCTCCTTCTTCCAGGGGCAGGACGTCGTCGTGCTCCAGGAGGCCTTCGACAACTCCTCCTCGGACGCCCTCAAGGCGAACGCCGCCGCGCAGTACCCGCACCAGACCCCCGTCGTGGGCCGCTCGAAGACCGGCTGGGACGCCACCGGCGGCGCCTACTCCACGACCACGCCCGAGGACGGCGGGGTGACGATCCTCAGCAAGTGGCCGATCGTCCGCAAGGAGCAGTACGTCTACAAGGACGCCTGCGGCGCCGACTGGTACTCGAACAAGGGCTTCGCCTACGCCGTCATGGACGTGAACGGCAGCCGCGTCCACGTCGTCGGCACCCACGCCCAGTCCACGGACCCCGGCTGCGCGGCGGGCGAGGCGGCGCAGATGCGGAGCCGCCAGTTCAAGGCGCTCGACGCCTTCCTGGACGGCAAGGACATTCCGGCGAACGAGCAGGTGATCGTCGCCGGCGACCTGAACGTCGACTCGCACTCCCCCGAGTACGCGACGATGCTCGCCGACGCCGGGCTCGCCGGGGCCGGCGCGCGCACCGGGCACCCGTACTCCTTCGACACCGAGCTGAACTCGATCGCGGCGGAGCGCTACCCGGACGACCCGCGCGAGGACCTGGATCACGTCCTGCACCGGGCCGGGAACGCCCGCCCCGCCGACTGGACCAACCACGTGGTCCTGGAACGGAGCGCGCCGTGGACGGTCTCCAGCTGGGGCACGCAGTACACGTACACCAACCTCTCCGACCACTACCCGGTCCTCGGGTACTGACCCCCCGGCCCGCCGCGCCGGCCGCCGGCGGCCGGGCTCAGTACCCGGCGCCGCACACGATGCCGTAGATCCAGAAGCCGACGACGGCGGTGACGCAGAGCAGCACGAACCAGGAGCCGGCGCCGGTGTGACGCGTTGTGCGGGGCCTGCCGGGCTTCGCGGACCGCGACGGCCGCCCGGCTCCCCGGGGCCGTCCCGCGCGGGGCGGCCCCGGGGCCGGCCCCCCCACCGGCGCCGCCGCCTCCGCGACCACGGCGAGCAGCCGCCGGCAGACGGCGGCGAGCTCGGTCGTCCCGGCCGTCAGGTCCACGACCACCTCCGTACGGGCCGGAGCGGTGGTCCCCCCGTCCAGGAGCCGCCCCGCGCGCAGCAGCGCCCGGTCCTTGCCCCCCGTCGGAGCGAGGCTGATCCACCGATCCACCTGCTCGTTGCGTATCACCACCCCGCCCCCGCGCTCGCGGTACACGGTGTGCTCCCGCCACAGGACTCCGGCCAACTCCTGAGCGGTCTCCCTGAGTTGCGCGTACATTCCACTCCCCCTCACTGCGGTCCCCCGCCTCACTGCGGTCCCCCGCCTCGGTCGGCCGCCGACTCTAACCCGCGCGCCGGCGACCCGCCGCCCCACCCCGCCCCGGCGCCCCTTACGCGCCGAAGTCGTACACGGTGACCGGTATCCCACCCAGATCTCCGGCTCCACCTGGACGAACCGGGAGCGCCGATCCCGAAGCCGTTCGGGCCGTCGCGACGCCCCGCGCATACGTGATGCCGTTCATCTGGATCACGTGAGGGGGTGGCACCGACAACGGCCGCAGTCTTTTACACCGCTGGTGCGACAGCAATACTGTTGAAGTCAGGCGGGCCGCGTGGTCCGGGTGAGCGGGAAGTGAGGCACCTCGATGGGCGGCGAGCAGGGTGGGGGCGGGCAGCCGGGGGTGGCGGCCGGGTACACCGTGGACGAGCTGGCCGCGCGGGCCGGGGTGACCGTGCGGACCGTGCGGTTCTACGGGACGCGGGGGCTGCTGCCTCCGCCCGTGATCGGACCGCGGCGGGTCGGACGCTACGGGCCTGAGCACCTGTCGCGGCTCGCGCTGATCGAGGAGCTCCAGCGGCAGGGCATGACCCTCGCGGCCATCGAACGGTACCTGGAGCAGCTGCCGCCCGATCTCAGCGCCCGGGACCTGGCGGTGCACCGGGCCCTGGTGGCGTCGTGGGCGCCGGAGTCAGCGGAGTCCATCACGCGGCGGGAGCTGGAGCGGCGTGCCGGGCGGGAGCTGACCGACCGGGACGTGGACCGGCTGGCCGCGATGGGCGTGCTGGACCGCACGGCGGAGGCCGACACCTTCCGGCTCGACGGCGCACTGCTGCGGCTCGGCGTGGAGCTGCTCGACGTGCCGATCGACCACGAGACGATCCTCGCCTCCCGCACCGTGCTCCTGGAGCACGCGCGGGCCGCCGCCCAGGAGCTGGCCCGCCTCTTCCAGGAGC
>NZ_JAPSIW010000544.1 GCF_031178505.1 Streptomyces sp.
GGGACCGCACCGAAGCGCCCGGGCCCCCGAGCGACCACGCCCAGAAGGACCCACGGCCCCCGAGCGACCGCGCCCAGAAGGACCCACCGCATCCGAGCGACCGCGCCCCACGGGAGCCGATACCCCCTGGCGTACGAACCCCATGGAGCCGCGACGGAGTTCGCCGTCCCCCGGGCAGGGTGTCCGGGACGCGGCGGCGCGGGATCCCGGCCCCGCCGCTGCGGTCCGTCCGGTCGCGGGCGTTCCCGCGCGGGTCCCTCATGGCGCTCCCCCTCACTCCGGCACCTCCGCGATCGCGCCCGCCTCTCCCACCACCGGGATGAGTCCTCCCGTACCGGGGACGAGAACGGGCACCCGGACTTCGACGCGGACGTGGACCATGCCGCCGGCCGGCTCGCAGCCGCCTCCCGAGACGCTCCAGGCGCCGTCGATGTGCCGTCGGGCCGCGGCGGATCCGTCGTCGCCGACGGCGCAGGCGCGGGCCGCCTCGTCCGCCGCGTTCCCCGCCAGGGTGTACGTGTAGCCGACGAGGACGAGCTGCCAGAGCAGGGCGAGGGTGAGGAGGATCAGCGGCACCATGCCGAGGAACTCGATCGCCACCTGCCCCCTGTCGCCGTCCCGGGTCGCGGTCACCGTCACGGTTCAGCGTCCTCCGGTGCGGCGCCGGAGGCCCAGGGAGCCGCGGTCGCCCGCGCGGGTGAGCTGCCTGCCGGGGCCGGGGGCCGGGGCGGCGGACGCCGGGGCACCGGTCAGGCCCAGTTCGGCGGCGAGGCTCCACAGGGCCTGCTTGACGGTGGACCGTGCGTCGAGTTCGTGGAGGCGTCCCGCGTCCACGACGGCCTGGAGCTCCTTGAACTGGGCGGGGACGGTGACGGCCGCCGTCCGGGTGCCGGTGATCTTCTGGACCAGGGGCGCCTGGATCTCGGCGGAGCGGTGGTGGCGGTTGACCAGGGTGACGGTCTCCTCGGCCTTGCGGACCTGGAGCCGTTCCCACATCCGTACCGTCCGCTTGGCGGAGCGCACGGCGACCACGTCGGGTGTGGTGACGAGCAGGGCCGTGTCGGCCATCTCGACGGTGGCGGCGCCCGCGCCGGTGAGCTGGGAGCCGCAGTCCACGACGACGACCTCGTGGCGGCCGCGGAGGGCGCTGACGACCTGGCGGGCGGCGCGGTCGGTGACCTCCTCGCCGCGTTCGCCCTCGGCCGGGGCGAGGAGCAGGGAGAGCCCGGTCTCGTGGACGAAGACGGCGTCCTGGAGGACCCGGGGCGAGATGTCGGCGATGGCGGCGAGGTCGGCGACGGAGCGCCGGAACTGGACGTCGAGGTAGGAGGCGACGTCACCGCTCTGGAGGTCCATGTCGACCAGGGCGACGGTCCGCCCGGCGGCGCGGGCGGCGAGGGCGAGGTGGACGGCGGTGACGGTGGTGCCGACGCCGCCCTTGGCGCCGCTGACGGTGACGACGGTGCCGCCGGGCCCGGTGACGGCCTCGGCGCCGCCGCCGAGGTGGCGGCGGACCCCGGCGGACCACTGGGCGGCGGCCTGGACGCGGCTGGCGAGTTCCTCGTAGCCGAGCGGGAGGGTGACGAGGCCGCGGGCGCCGGCGTCCATGGCGGCGGAGAGGAGGGCGGGCCCGGCGTCGGCGGTGATGAGGACGACGCCGACGGCGGGGAAGCGGAGGGCGACCTCGCGGACGAGTTCGAGGGCGGGGACGGGTCCGATGCGCTCGTGGACGAGGACGACCTCGGGCAGCGCGTCGAGGGAGTCGGCGGCGAGCCGGGCGAGGGTGTCGAGGAGCTGGGTGGAGTCGGGGACGGGCGGGGCCGGTTCGGCGTCGGGGAGCTGGCCGGCGAGGGTGGTGACGGACCGGGCGGCGTCGGGGTCGCCGACGGCCGGCAAGATCCTGGTGCTCATACCGGCCTCACTTGTCCTTGTCGAGCGTGTAGGTGCGGTCGCCGGGTGCGGCGGGGGCGCCGGCCGAGGAGGGGGCGACGAGGGCGAGGCGTACGTGTTCGGCGAAGGACTCGGCGTACGCGACGCGCTGGGCGTCGGCCGTGGTGAGGGCGAAGGTGATGGGGACGGCGGAGGTGGCCCGGTCGGTGCGGTCGCTGCGGCTGTCGATCGGGGTGATCTTCCCGACGCCGATGACGCGGGCGGACGCGACGATCAGACGGGACTGGGGCGCCTCGCCCTTCTTCACGCCGTCGAAGGTGGCGTAGATGTTCACGCGGGCGCCGGCGGTGATCTTCCCGGCGACTCCGGTGCCGGCGTCGATCATGATGGCGATCTCCTGCTCGCCGGGGCGGAGTTCGGGCCGCTCGACGATCATGTCGGTCTGGAGGAGGGAGCCGGACCGGAGGGTGGTGACGGCGATCTTGCCCTCGATCTGCCGCAGGTCGGTGACGGCGGTGGTGGAGAGCCACCGCTCGGGCATGGTCACCTTCTCGAACTGCGAGGCCCTGAGCGGGGTGTACGGCTCCACGTCGGCGCGCGCGACGCGGTAGGCGGTGACCTCCGGGCCGACCTTCGCGTTCACGTCGCTGATCACGGCGAGGACGCCGGCGAAGGCGCCGAGCGCGCACAGGACGGACAGCAGCAGCAGGATGACGCCGCGGCGCTGGCGGGAGTTCATGGCCGTACTACCTCGTTCGGATCCGGGGGACGGGGGACGGGGGGCCGGCTCCGCCTCACCGGCGCCGGGCCGGGGGCCGGGCGGGGAGCGGTGCCGGTGCCGGGCCGGGGGGCGGTACCGGTCACGGGAGGGCCGAGGTCCCCGGCCCGAGGGCCGGCGGTGACGCTCCGGGCGGTACGGCCGCGGTCCTGCCGCCCGGCGGGACGGCCGCGGCCCGGCTCCCCCGGGGTGCGGCTCCGGCCTGTCGGGGGACGGGCGCGGAGGCGGCCGGCGACCGCTCGTGTCCGGGGCCGGCACCGGCGCCAATGCCGGGGGCGGGGGGCGCGGGCAGGGGCGCGGCACAGAATGCGCAGCGGTCGCCGATGAGTTCCAGGCCGCACCAGTGGCAGGTCTCGCGGCGTACGGAGGCGACGAGCTGGTAGAGGACCGGCAGGTCGGGCAGGTGGGCGACGAACTCGACGAGCTTGCCGGTCCCCCACCAGCCGGGGGAGGCGGCGGGCAGGGCCGTCTCCTGCACGGGTCCCTGGATGCGCCAGCCGGGGACGAGGGTGGTGGCCGGCCACTCGGTCTGGAGACGGCCGCGGGCGAGGAGGAGCTGGGTGGGGAACTCCGGTCCGGTGAGCGGCGTCTCGTGGGAGCCGATGCGGACCATCTGCGGGGTGGGTCCGGCGAGGACGGCGAAGTGGGCGCCGGGGAGCAGGCCCGTGAGGTGGGAGCCGAGGCCGACGGGGACGCGGTCGAGGCGGGAGACGGAGCCGAGGACGGCTCCGGCGTAGAGGTAGTGGGTGAGCAGCCGGGCGGCGGAGGCGAGGACGCCGGGGCTGAAGTCGCAGCCGGCGAGCTGGCGGAGCTGGCGGACGAGGACGGCGGCGGCGAGGGGGGGCAGGTCGGTCCTGACCAGGGCGATGCGGTCGCTCTCCAGGAGGGCGCGGACGGCGAGGACGCGGCGGGCGACGGCCGGGGGCGCGGAGGTGGGGCAGACGACGATCACATGGCCGTGGTGGTCGAGCAGGTGGCGGGCGCCGGCCACGGAGGCGTCGAGCGGCTGGGTGTCGGGGGGCGGCAGGACGGTGGCGTGCGGGGTCCGCCCGTCGGTGGGTGGCAGTACCAGGTCGGCGCTGGTGACCGCGATCGCTGTCGGCACGTCAGGCTCCCCGTCCCCTCCGGCCTCCGGTGTCCCGGGGGCCGTGGCCCCCCGACCCCGGATCACTCCCTACCCCGGATCCCGCTCTGATCACTTACCGCGTTCACCGCGTCACGGTGGTGGGCGGCTGCTCTGCACCTTATCCACGGTCACCGGGGTGGTGAACACACAATCCGCCAACTCCCCCCGCATTCTTCGGTACCCGGCGTCGGAGGTCTTGACAACGCGATTGGTCTGGACCAGCTTGGTGCGACAGCGACAGCGACTCGCAGCGGTGGCCACCGATCGCACCCCGTACGGACCCGATCCCCACCCCGTACGGCCCGCACGACGACGTACGACGGCGTACGGCACCCTCCCTCTCCCCCACTCATCCCGGAGGACGCACGTGGACCGCACCACCCCCCGCCCCCGCGGCCGCAGATGGCTCGGCGGCGCCCTCGCGCTCGCCCTCGGTTCCGGACTGGTCCTGGCCGGCGGTGCCGGCACCGCGCAGGCCGCCGACATCGACGTCGCCCGGAACGGCGGCTTCGAGAACGGCCTGACCAACTGGACCTGTTCGGCCGGCAGCGGTACGGCCGTCTCCTCACCGGTACGCAGCGGGACCGGCGCCCTGAAGGCCGCCCCGTCCGGCCTCGACCACGCCAAGTGCGTGCAGAAGGTGGCGGTCCGGCCCGGTTCGACGTACACGCTGAGCGCGTGGGTCCAGGGCGGGTACGCCTACCTGGGCGCGAGCGGCACCGGGACCGGCAACGGCAAGGTCTCCACCTGGACGCCCGACGCGCCGGCCTGGAAGCAGCTCACGACCACCTTCACGACCGGCGCGAGCACCACCTCCGTCGACGTCTTCACCCACGGCTGGTACGGCACGGCCGCCTACCTGGTGGACGACCTGAGCGTGATCGGGCCCGACGGCGGCGGCGGTCAGGACCCGGACCCGGTCGTCCCCGCCACTCCGGCCGGCCTCACGGCGGGCGCCGTGACCAGCAGTTCGGTCGCGCTGAGCTGGAGCCCGGTGACCGGGGCGACCGGTTACAAGGTCTACCGGGACGGCACCCTCGCGGCGACCGTCGGCGGCACGTCGGCCACGGTGACGGGGCTCGCCGCCGACACGGCGTACCAGTTCCAGGTGGC
>NZ_JAPSIW010000545.1 GCF_031178505.1 Streptomyces sp.
GCTCGCCGCCCCCGCCGGTCTCGCCCACGCGGTGCCCACGGACGTCGATCCGGTCACGGCCCGCTCGGCCCCCGAGACGGCGGCGACGGCCACGACGGGCACCGCGGCTGCCGCCTGGGCGGCCGGCACCCGCGCGTACCTGGTCATCACCACGCCCGGCGACACCACGGCGGTCCGCAACGCGGTCACCGCCAAGGGCGGCTCGGTCTTCGCCTCGTACGACGCGATCGGCGTGATCGTCGCCCATTCGGCCTCCGCCACCTTCGCCCCGGCGATGCGCGCGGTCAGCGGCGTCCAGCAGGTCGGCGCGACCCGTACCTCCGACGTCCCGGCCGACGCCTACAACCCGGCGCTCCCCGCGAACCCGGCGCAGTCGACGACGACGCTCACCGAGTCCAACCGCTGGGACATGACGCAGATCAAGGCCGATCAGGCCTGGGCCGTGACGACCGGCTCGGCCGCGGTGAAGGTCGGCGTCCTCGACACCGGCGTGGACGACCGGCACCAGGACATCGCGCCCAACTTCAACGCCGCGGACTCGGTCTCCTGCGCCTACGGCAAGGCGGACACCCGTGCGGGCGCGTGGCGGGACGTGGACACCCACGGCACGCACGTGGCGGGCACGATCGCCGCGGCGAAGAACGGCAAGGGCGTCGTCGGCGTCGCCCCGGGCGTGAAGATCGCCTCGGTGCGCATCGCGGAGCCGACCACGGCCCTGTTCTTCGCCGAGAACACCATCTGCGGGTTCATGTGGGCCGGTGACCACGGCTTCAAGGTGACCAACAACAGCTATTACACGGATCCGTGGCAGTTCAACTGCCCGGACGACCTGGACCAGGCCGCCATCATCGAGGGCGTGCGCCGGGCCCAGGAGTACGCGGAGAACAAGGGCTCGCTCCAGATCGCGGCGGCCGGCAACTCCAACTACGACCTGGCCAACAAGACGACCGACTCCGAGAGCCCCAACGACTCGACCAAGGTCACCCGCACCATCACCAACGCCTGTGTCGACATCCCGACCGAGCTGCCGGGCGTGGTGACCGTCGCCGCGCAGGCCAGTGGCGGCGCCAAGGCCTCGTACTCGAACTTCGGCAACGGCGTCATCGACATCGCCGCCCCCGGCGGCGACGGCGCGACCGGCGTGTACTCGACGCTGCCGGGCGGCAAGTACGGCAGCAAGAGCGGTACGTCGATGGCCTCGCCGCACGTGGCCGGGGTCGCCGCGCTGATGCTCAGCGTGGACCCGGCGCTCACCCCTGCGCGGCTGCGCGACCGGCTCGCGGCGGAGGCGACGGACCGGGCGTGCCCGTCGGACAGCCGTTGCACCGGCACCACCACGAAGAATGGTTTCTTCGGTGAGGGCGCGGTCGACGCGCTCAAGGCCGTCGGGGGCGCGACCCCGCCGCCCGGCGCGTACTTCGAGAACCTCACCGACGTCACCGTCCCGGACAACACCACGGTGGAGAGCCCGATCACGGTGAGCGGGGTGGCGGGCAACGCGCCGGCCACGCTCAAGGTGGGGGTGGACATCACGCACACGTACATCGGTGACCTGAAGGTGGACCTGGTGGCCCCGGACGGCACGGTGTACACGCTGCACAACCGGACCGGAGCCGGGACGGACAACCTCGTGCAGAGCTACACGGTCAACGCCTCGGCGGAGGTCGCGAACGGGGTGTGGAAGCTGCGTGTGAACGACAACGCGACCCAGGACACCGGGCGGATCAACGCCTGGAACCTGACCTTCTGACGCGCCCCCACCCGGGGAACGGGGCCGGAGCCGAGAGGTTCCGGCCCCGTTCGCGTGCCCGGCTCCGTTCGTACGGCCCGGTCCGGGGGCGTCTCGCGGAAGAAAGTGCGTACCGGGGGTAGGCCTGCCCCGCCCCCTTGCTATACGTTCCGTCTAACAAGCTTGCTAGACGGGACGTCTAACAAGCCTCCGAGCCGATTCGCGCGATCCAAGGAGCCGCACCATGGCAAGCAGCACCGTTCGCCCGGACAACCAGGACGACGACGTCGCCGAGCGTCTCCTCCGGTCGGCCGCGAAGCTGTCGTACGACCCGGCGGTCGAGGTCGACTGGGACACGCCGCTCGACAAGGGCTTCCACGGCCAGAGCCCGGAGTGGAACAGCCTCTACGGCACCGCGTACTGGAACGAGATGACCGAGGAGCAGCGCAAGGAGCTGACCCGCCAGGAGTCCGCCTCCGTGGCCAGCACCGGCATCTGGTTCGAGATGATCCTCCAGCAGATGGTCCTCCGTGACATCTACCGCATGGACCACACCGACCCCCGCTTCCAGTGGGCCCTCACCGAGATCGCCGACGAGTGCCGGCACTCGATCATGTTCGCCCGGGGCTCCCAGAAGCTCGGCGCGCCGGCGTACCGGCCCGGGCGGGCCGTGATGGAGCTCGGCCGGGTCATGAAGACCGTCGGTTTCGGCGAGGCCGCCTACGCCGGCATCCTCGTCGCCGAGGAGGTCCTCGACGTGATGCAGCGCGACTGGATGCGCGACGAGCGGGTGGTGCCCTTCGTGCGCACCATCAACAACATCCATGTCGTCGAGGAGTCCCGGCACATGAAGTTCGCCCGGGACGAGACGCGGCGCCACCTGGCCCGCGCGAGCCGGCCCCGGCGGCACTTCCAGTCCCTCGTGGTAGCCATCGCCGCGTACTACATCATCACCAGCCTGGTCAGCCCCGAGGTGTACGTGCGCGCCGGACTCGACCCCGAGCGCGCCCGCCGCGAGGCCGCCGCCAACGAGCACTACAAGGCGCAACTCCGCGCCAGCTGCGCGGGGCTGATGGAGTTCCTGTCGGACGTCGGCATGCTGACCCGGCCGGCCGTCTTCTTCTACAAGCGCGCCCACCTCCTCTGACCCTCCGAGCCGAGCAGAGCCGCCGCCATGACCTACGCCATCACCCAGACCTGCTGCAACGACGCCACCTGCGTGGCCGTCTGCCCGGTCAACTGCATCCATCCGACGCCGGACGAGCCGGACTTCGGCACCACCGAGATGCTCTACATCGACCCGAGGAGCTGCATCGACTGCGGCGCCTGTGCCGACGCCTGCCCGGTCGACGCGATCTTCCCGGTGGACCGGCTCACCGGGAAGCTGCGCGCCTACGAGGCCATCAACGCCGCCCACTTCACCGACCGCGAGCCGGCCCCGGCCGCCGCCTCCCCCACCTTCCACAGCTGGGGCGAACCGCGCTTCGACCGTTCGCTGCCCTCCGACTTCGCCCCGATCCGGGTCGCGGTCGTCGGCACCGGTCCGGCCGGCATGTACGCGGCCGAGGACCTGCTGCTGCACACCAACGCCGAGGTGACGCTGATCGACCGGCTGCCGGTGGCCGGCGGTCTCGTCCGGTACGGCGTGGCCCCGGACCATCCGTCGACCAAGGGGGCCGGGGACGGCTTCGCGCGCTTCCACACCCACCCGCGGGCGCGGCTGCGCCTCGGGGTGGAGATCGGCCGGGACGTCTCCGCCGAGGAGCTCGCCGCGCACCACGACGCGGTGATCTACGCGGTCGGCGCGCCCTCCGACCGGCGGCTCGGGATCCCCGGCGAGGACCTGCCCGGCAGCGTGCCGGCCTCCGCCCTCGTCTCCTGGTACAACGCGCACCCGGAGACCGGCCCGGCCGCCGTCATGCCGGCGGCGGCCGAGCGCGTCGTCGTCGTGGGCAACGGAAACGTCGCCCTCGACGTGGCCCGGATCCTGGTCACCGACCCGGAGGGGCTCGCCGCGACCGACATCGCGGACCACGCCCTCGCCGCCCTGCGGGCCTCACGGGTACGGGAGGTCGTGCTCCTCGGCCGGCGCGGACCCGAGCACGCCGCGTACACCACCTCGGAGCTCCTCGCCCTCACCGACCTGCCCGGCGTCGACCTCGTCGTCGACGACCACGACCCGCGCGTGGGCGCGGCGGTGGACGCGGCGGCGCCCGGCGGGAAGGCGGCGCTGCTGCGCGGGGTCGCCCGCGAGACGGTGGACTGGAGCCGGGGACCGGCCGAGGGGCGGCGCCGGATCGTGCTGCGCTTCCACTCCTCCCCGGTCGAGGCCCTCGGCGGCGAGCGGGTGGAGGCCGTGCGCGTCACGGGCGCCGGGGCGGCGGGCGGAGCCGACGGCGACGGCGTGGACCTGGCGGCCGGACTGCTCGTACGGGCCGTCGGCTACCGGGGCGTACGGGTCCCCGGACTGCCCTTCGACGAGACCACCGGCACCGTGCCGCACACCGGGGGCCGGGTGGAGGGGATGCCCGGCACCTACGTCGTCGGCTGGATCAAACGCGGACCGTCCGGGGGCATCGGCGCCAACCGCGCCTGCGCCGCCGAGACCGTCGGCGGCCTCCTCGCGGACGCGGTCGCCGGGACGCTGCCGCGGCCCACGGGCTCGGCGAAGGACTTCGAGCGGCTGGCCCGGAAGCGGAGCCGGACGCTCGTCGACGCCCGGGGCCTCGCCGCCATCGACCGGACGGAACGCGCCCGGGGCGCGGAGGCGGGGCGGCCCCGCGTCAAGCTCGCCACCGTGCCCGAACTGGTCGCGGCGGCACGCGGTGCCGGCCGGTGGCGGCGGCGGGCCGGCTGACCCGCCGACAGACCGCCCCGCAGGCCCGGGAGACAGGTGTACGAATGCGGCTCCGGGGCACCCGCTTGCCATGAGCAGCAGTGAGAGATCCGATGACCGTCCGGCGGGCAGCTCCACGTCGGACGACGGCCGCAACGAGACCCCCATGGAGCGGGCGGACAGGCAGTGGAGCGAGCTGCTCCAGGAACTCCGGGTGGCGCAGACGGGTGTGCAGATCCTCTTCGGCTTCCTGCTCGCCGTGGTCTTCCAGCCGCGCTTCTCGGACCTGGGGTCGGTGGACAGGACGATCTACGTCGTCACGGTGTTCTGCGGGGCGGCGGC
>NZ_JAPSIW010000546.1 GCF_031178505.1 Streptomyces sp.
CCTCGATCGCCTGGTGCATGCCCTCGTTGTAGCGGCGGCCGGCGAGGATACGGCCGGTGTGCTCGTCGACGATCATGACCTCGCCGTCGATGACGACGTAGTCCTTGTCCTTCTTGAACAGTTCCTTCGCCTTGATGGCGTTGTTCAGATACCCGACGAGCGGCGTGTTGACCGACTCGTAGAGGTTGTCGATGCCCAGCCAGTCCTCGACCTTGGCCACGCCGGACTCGTGGATGCCGACGGTCCGCTTCTTCTCGTCGACCTCGTAGTCGCCGGTCTCCTCGATGCCCTTGAGCGGGTTGCCCGGCTCACCGCGGGTCAGGCGGGTGACCAGCTTGGCGAAGTCGCCGTACCACTTGGTCGCCTGGTCGGCCGGACCGGAGATGATCAGCGGCGTACGGGCCTCGTCGACGAGGATGGAGTCGACCTCGTCGACACAGGCGAAGTTGTGGCCGCGCTGGACGAGCTCGTCCTTCGACCACGCCATGTTGTCGCGCAGGTAGTCGAAGCCGAACTCGTTGTTCGTTCCGTACGTGATGTCGCAGTTGTACTGCTCGCGGCGCTGGGCGGGCGTCATGTTGGCGAGGATGCAGCCGACGCTCAGGCCCAGGAAGCGGTGGACCCGGCCCATGAGCTCGGAGTCGCGCTCGGCCAGGTAGTCGTTGACGGTGATCAGGTGCACGCCCTTGCCCGAGAGCGCGTTGAGGTACGCCGGGAGCGTGCCGACGAGGGTCTTGCCCTCACCGGTCTTCATCTCGGCGACGTAGCCGAGGTGCAGGGCGGCGCCGCCCATGATCTGCACGTCGTAGTGGCGCTGGCCGAGGACACGCTTGGCGGCCTCACGCACGGTCGCGAAGGCCTCCGGCATCAGGTCGTCGAGGCTCTCGCCGTCGGCGTACCGCTGCTTGTACTCCTCCGTCAGCGACCGCAACTCGGCGTCGGAGAGGTTGACGAAGTCCTCTTCGATGGAGTTGACCTGGTCCGCGATGCGGTGCAGTTTGCGCAGGATCTTGCCTTCGCCTGCACGCATGAGCTTGTTGAAGACGGACACTGAGGCTGGTCTCCTTGCCGGTCGGGCCTGGCACTGGGTCTTGTGATGGACACGAGCGCGGGCACGGCAGGTGGTCCCCACCGCAACGGCCATCGTAAGCGAGACCACCGCCGGGGAGGGAGGCCCGCAGTGCCGGAGCCGCACGTGCGCCCGGAATGAGAACGCCCGAGGTGGTCGGAAGGTGCCGCCCCGCCCGAAAAGTGTTCGCGTCCCGTGCCCCGGGTCACCAGAATCCCGCCATGGACCCCGTCACGCTCACCACCGACCGGCTGCGCCTGCGGAACTGGCTTCCCGAGGACGCCGACGCCGTCTACACCATCTGCCAGGACCCGGCCATCCGCCGCTGGACCACCGTCCCCGACCCGTACAGGCGCGAGGACGCCGACTTCTTCCTGAACCGGCTCGTCCGGGACGGCTGGCGCGAGGACAGGGAGTACGGATTCGCCGTCGAGCTCCTGGAGGGCGGCCCGCTGCTGGCCGCCGCCTCCCTCCGTGCCCAGGAGCCCGGTGTGTACGAGATCGGCTTCTGGCAGGCCGCCGGGGCCCGGGGCAACGGCTACATGACGGAGACCGTGCGCGCCCTGGCCCACTGGGCCTTCACCGGCCTCGGCTGCACCCGCCTCGTCTGGCGGGCCGAGGTCGGCAACGTGGCCTCGCGGGCCGTGATCGAACGGGCCGGATTCACCCCGGAGGGCGTCCAGCGTGCCGGACTCCTCCACCACGGGACGGTCCGCGACTGCTGGATCGCCTCCCTCCTCCCCTCCGACTTCGGCCTGCCGAGCCCCCTGCCCTACCTCCCGGCCCAGGACCGCGAGGCCCTGACCTGACACCGGGTGACCGGTTCCCGGCCCCTCTGTCGGTGCCGGGCCCTAGGGTGCGGTCCATGACGACTGTGCCGCCGCCCGCCGCCGAACTGACCGCCGACGAGGCCCGCCGGATCGCGCTGCGCGCCCAGGGGTTCCTGGGCGCGGCCGACCGCCGGGCGGGAGTGCGCGGGATCCTGCGCCGGCTCGGGCAGGTGCAGCTCGACACCATCTCGGTGCTCGCCCGCTCGCACGAACTCGTCCCGTACGCGCGCCTCGGCGCGGTCGGCCGCCCCACGGTCGAGCGGGCCTACTGGACCGAGGCCCACGCCTTCGAGTACTGGTCGCACGCGGCGTGCATCCTGCCCGTCGAGGAGTGGCCCCACTTCGCGTTCCGCCGCCGCGCCTACCGCGCCCGGCCCCAGTGGCACCACGACCTGGCGCCGGGGACGTACGAGAAGGTCGTCGCCCAGCTGCGCGACGAGGGGCCGCGCACGGCGACGGAGCTGGGCGGCGCGAAGAACAAGGGCGAGTGGTGGGACTGGTCCGACACCAAGATCGCCGTCGAGCGGGCGCTGATGTTCGGCGACGTGGTGGTGGTCGAGCGGCGCGGCTGGAAGCGCGTGTACGACCTGGCGGAGCGGGCGATCCCCGACGCGCTGCTGCACGACGACCTGGACGACACCGAGTGCGTGCGGCGGCTCGTCCGCCAGGCGGGCGAGGCGCTCGGGGTGGGCACGCGCGCGGACATCGCGGACTACCACCGCATCAGGGGCGAACAGTTCGACGCGGTGATCGAGGCCTCCGGCCTGGTGCCGGTGACGGTGGCCGGCTGGGGGAAGCCCGCCTGGGCCGACCCGGCGGCGCTGGCCTCGGAGCCCCGCGGCCGGCACCGTACGACGCTGCTGTCGCCGTTCGACTCGCTGATCTGGGAGCGGGCCCGCACGGAGCGGATCTTCGGCTTCACGCACCGCCTGGAGGCGTACGTGCCGAAGCCGAAGCGGGTGTACGGCTACTTCGCGATGCCGGTCCTGGCCGGTGGCCGGCTGGTCGGCCGGGTGGACCCGGCGCGTGAGGGCCGGACGCTGGTGGCCCGGCAGGTGTCCCTGGAGGGCCCGAAGGCCGTGCCGGCCGTGGCCGCGGCGCTGCGCGAGGCGGCCGAGTGGGTGGGCTGCGACGCGGTGAAGGTGGAGCGCGTGGACGCCCCGGAGCTGGCTCCGGCCCTGATCACCGCGCTCGACTGAGGCCTTTCGGTCCGGGGCGGCCGTTCCCGCCCCG
The DNA here is from genome assembly GCF_031178505.1 of Streptomyces sp. Classification (GTDB taxonomy): domain Bacteria; phylum Actinomycetota; class Actinomycetes; order Streptomycetales; family Streptomycetaceae; genus Streptomyces; species Streptomyces gulbargensis. The sequence goes on from NZ_JAPSIW010000546.1 coordinate 3,133, forward strand.
GGCCCTGAGGCCTCCCTTCCGGATCCTGCCGGAGGAGAGGCTCAGCGGATCTCGAGGATCTTCTCCCGCATCGCGTAGACCACGGCCTCCATGCGGGAGTGCAGCTGGAGTTTCTCCAGGATGTTCCGCACGTGGTTCTTGACGGTGTTCTCGGAGATGAAGAGTTCCTTGGCGATGTCCCGGTTGTTCATGCCGGTCGCGACGAGCTTGAGGACCTCCAGCTCGCGGTCGGTCAGCCGGGGCGCGGGCACGAGCCTGCGCTCGTCGGTGCGCTGGATCATCGACTTGAACTCGGTGAGCAGCTTGGACGCCATCGAGGGGCTGATCTGCGACTGGCCGTCCGCGACGGCCCGGATCGCGGTCGCCACCTCGTCGGTGGAGATCTCCTTGAGGAGGTAGCCGGTCGCGCCCGCCTTGATGGCGTCGTAGAGGTCGGCCTCCTCGTCGCTGATCGTCAGCATGATGATCTTCGCGCTGGGGGCCACCTCCTTGATCGAGGTGCAGGCCTCGATGCCGCCGCGCCGGGGCATCCGTACATCCATCAGGACGATGTCCGGCAGCAGATCGGCCGCCTTGTCGACGGCTTCGGCGCCGTCTCCGGCCTCTCCGACGACCTGGATGTCCTCCTCGTGGGCGAGGACGATCTCGAGTCCCCGGCGGAAAAGGGCGTGATCGTCCACCACGAGGACCCGGATCGGCTCTTTGCGGAAGGCTCCGCTGTCCGAATCCGATCCCTCGGGAGCTGTCTCCGGGATGACCGCGCCACCGTGCTCGCGCTCGCTGAGCACCGGTCCGAAGCTGTCCGCCATCGTTCCTCCCCCTGAAGGCCGTGGCCTGAATTCGTTTCCGGTCCTCCAACCACTGCTCGGGAAGCACCGGTTGGCGTGCACGCCATGATTTCATGCCCCGGCGGTTCCGCGGTGATCCCTCGGCGCGCAAACCGGCCGCGAGGTCTCACAGGGGTGCCCCCGGAGCGCGGTGGGCGCGCTCCGGGGGCACCGTGAGGGACACGTCAGGCAGGGGGCGTGCGGCGGCCGTCAGCCGCCGAGCGCGCCACCGGCGCCGCCACTTTCGGCGAGCGGGTCGCTCTCCAGGTGGATGACGCCGTAGTCGTACGCGTGACGCCGGTAGACGACACTCGGCTGCTTGGTGTCGGAGTCGACGAAGAGGTAGAAGTCGTGCCCGACCAGCTCCATCTCGTAGAGCGCCTGGTCGAGCGTCATCGGGGCGGCCTTGTGGGTCTTCTCGCGGACGACCAGCGGGCCTTCGCCCTGGACCTCGATCGAGCCCATCATCGTGGTGGGCACGTCCTGTTCGGCCTCGGAGCCGACCAGTTGTCCGTTCTCGTCGATCTGGGCGACACCGTGCACGACGTCACCGACCTCCGCGGCCGAGAGCCGGCCGCTGCCGCGGCGCGTGTACCGCTTGTCGTGCTGCTTGCGCAGTCGGGCCTCCAGCTTGTCGCTGGCGAGGTCGAGCGCCGCGTACGGGTCGGCCGCGGCGGCTTCCGCCCGGATCACCGGGCCTCGGGAGTGGAGGGTGATCTCCACGCGGTCGGACCGGTCGGCCTGCCGCGGGTTGTGCTCCTTGGACACCTCGACGTCGAGGCTGATCACCTTGCCGTCGAGCTTCTGGATCTTCTCCAGCTTCAGCTTCTCGGCCACGTGCTTGCGGAACCGCTCGGGCACCTCGGTCTTGCGGCCCTTGACGACGATGTCCACGCAGAACTCCGTTCCCGGATCGCCCGAATCGGCTCCTTGACCGACG
>NZ_JAPSIW010000046.1 GCF_031178505.1 Streptomyces sp.
GGGACGCGGCCGGCATCGGACCCGCCGTCCGCGCCCACAGGTCCGCGAAGGACCGTTCGAGCGGAGGCGCGGGCAGGGACGCCGTGCCTGGCGCGGAGGCGTCCTCGGCCAGCAGGGCCTTCAGACGCTCGGTCTGCTCCTTGGCGGCCGCCAGGTTTCCGGAACGGCCGAAGACGATCGGGTAGTAGTCGTCCGCGTAGGTCCCCCAGGTCAGCCACCCGGCGCTGAGCTCCAGCTCCTCCAGGGTGGCGTCCGGGTCGAGCCCCGCCGCGCACAGCGCGAGGTCGAAGCCCTCGCACATCTCCCGGTCCCAGATGTCGTCGAGAAGCCCCATCCGCTCGGTCCAGTCGACCGAGCGCCGCTTGGCCTCCTGGTGGTGCGGGTTCAGGCTCAGTGGGTACGGCAGGTCGAAGTCGGGCAGCAGCGAGGGCCCCACGTGCTGGTGCGGCACATGGGTGAGGGAGCGCAGCCGGGCGGCGGCCGGACGGCCGAACAGCGTCCTGATGTCGAGGGCCGAGGTGCCGATGACCCCCTCGAACCGCGACGGACCGGAGACCATCCCCTCGTTCATGTAGCGGCTGGAGCGCATGTGCCACTCGTGACCGCCGGACTGCCAGTCCTGCAGCCCCTTCGTGTACGCCGCCACCGCCGCGCACTCGGCGGGGCTCAGGCGGTGCTCGACGGCGAGCGGCGGCACCTCGGTGAGGGCGGTGTTCTCGAACTGCTGGAGCCGGGAGGTCAGCAGGTCGTTGACCGCGTTCGCCGCCTCCTGCGTCGTGCAGCCGAGGAACTTCTCCAGGACCAGCACGCCGTTGCTGTTCTCGCCCTCGTCCTCCACCTCGCGCTGGTACGAGAAGAGGTCGTTGCGCAGGTGGACGGCGTCCGAGAAGGCGTCCCTGAGCACCCGCAGGGGGCGCGAGGCGGCCACCCGGTCCGGAACCTCCGCCCCGGCCGCGTACTCGACGAGCCCCGCCGACCAGGGGGCGCCGCCCACCTTGCGGCGCATCTCGATGTACTCGACGGGGTTGGCGATCCGCCCCTCGTTGATGTTGTCGAGCTCCCACAGGGACTCGTACAGCAGGTGCTCGGTCGCCTCCGCGAACCGCGCCCGCCAGCCGTCCGACATCGACGGGACGGTCCGCCGCCACAGGTCGGCGAGACCGGCCTCGACCGGGTTCCCGGGCTCGGGCATGCCCTGCGACGGGTCCGCCGGCATGAAGCCCGGCAGCCGGTCCAGGTACGCCTTGCCGCCCGCCCGGTCCGGATTCCGCTTGAACGTCTCCAGGAAGTGGTCGTCGAAGAAGAACACCCAGGTGTACCAGTCGGTGACGAGGTTCAGGGCCTCCTCGTCGCAGTCCGGATGGGTGTACGCGCACAGCAGCGCGTAGTCGTGCGCGTCGAGGTCACGCACCTCCCAGATGCCGGACCCCTCCAGCATCCCCATGGCGCGTGCCCAGTCACGGGTGTGCGCGCGGGCGGCGTCCACATGGGGATTGAGCCGGGCCGGATACGGGACGTAGAAATCCGGCATGACGAAGGGTTGGGGCATTTCCGTCAGGTGCCTTTCGGTGGACACGGACATGTCCGGGCCAGCCTTACCCGCCGGGGACCACGCGCACGCGATCTCCAAAATAGTCATATGAACGACCTGGGGGGGTGCGGAGCACCTCCGCACCACCCCACTCTCCGCCGTTTTCGGCCACGCTCCCTCAGGCCCGGGAGACCCGCACGTCGGAGGCCTTCACGAACGCGACCCGGTGGCCGAACTGGATCTGGTAGTACGCCTCCTGCCCCCGGACCACCCGGTGCCCGCTCGTGTCGAACACCGGCGCGAAGTAGTACTCGCCCGGCATCCGGTCACCCACCACGTACCGCTGTCCCGCGAGCAGCCGGTACGGCAGCGGGGACACCGCCTGCACCGGAACGCCCGCCGGGTACGCCGCCGCCTCCGGATAGGCGCGCCCGTACACCGGCACCTCGGCCAGCCCCTCCCGGGGGGTGAGCACCACGCCCCGCGCGTTCACCGCGGTCGGCTGCCCGGCCGGATTGTGGAACCACGCCTTCTGCCCCAGGTACCAGACCGCCGTCCAGTCGCCCCGGCGCTCCGCCACCGCGTAACTCTGGCCCGTGGAGGCCCGCGCCCCCGTGTCGTTCACGCCCGTGGTCGAGGGCTGCCCGCCCGGACGCAGCCCGACGTCCTTCACCAAGGGCGCGTCGGCGCTCGGCGCGGTGTGGAGGCGCACCGCCCCGCTCCCGTGCGGCGCGCACACCCCGCCCGCCGTCCCGCAGCCCGTGTAGAGCGGGCGGTGGGACGCGTAGTCCGGCCGGATCGTCACCACCGCGGCGTCCGGGCCCGCGCTCGGCGTCAGCGGACGGCCCAGCAGCCGGAAGTAGTGCGCCCAGTCCCAGTACGGCCCCGGGTCCGTGTGCATGCCCCGGATCGAGGAGGCCACCGTGCCCGGCACGTTGTCGTGGCCGAGGATGTGCTGCCGGTCCAGGGGGACGCCGTACCGCTGCGCCAGGTGCCGCACCAGCCGCGCCGACGTCCGGTACATCGCCTCCGTGTACCAGGCGTCCGGCGCCGTCAGGAAACCCTCGTGCTCCAGGCCCACCGACTTGGCGTTCACGTACCAGTTCCCCGCGTGCCAGCCGACGTCCTTCAGGGGCAGGTGCTGGGCGATGTGCCCGTCCGAGGAGCGCAGCGAGTACTGCCACGACACGTACGCCGGATCCTGCACCAGCTTCAGGGTCACGTCCCAGGTCGCCTCGGTGTCGTGGATGACGATGTAGTCGATCGACTGCGACTCCGGGCGGTTCGCCTTGTCGTGGTTGCCGTAGTCGCCGTCCCCGAACTCCTCGTACGGCGCCGGGATCCACGAACAGGCCACCGTCCGCGGGCACTCCACGGGGCCCGCCGCCGGGCGCCGCAGACCGAGGGCGTCCACCTGCCCGGTCTCCGGGGCGACCTCCGGATCCGCCGCCAGGCGCACCACCTGCCCGCTGTCGGTCGTCCGCTCCGCCCCGCTCCGGATCACGGCGAAGACCTCGTTCGCGTAGGACGCCGCCGCGGCCGCGTCCTCGGCGCCCGAGTAGCGCGCCACCGCCCCGAACCAGTCGGCCGGATCCGTGCTCGGCGCCAGCCCCGCCTCCCGCTGCGCCGCCGCCAGCAGCGCGGCACCGCCCTCGATGTTCGCCGCCGTACGGGTCCTCAGCTCCTCGGCCGGGATGCCGGAGAGCGCCGACGCCCGCTCCAGGGTGCGCAACCGCTCCGGCAACTGCTCCGGTGCCGGCGGCGGGACCTCCGCCCCGGTGCGTACCGCCCGCGAGGTGTCGCCCCGGGCGTCCTCCTCGCCGTGCGAGTGGTGCGGCGCGGACCGGGCGAGCGCCGTCGCCACGTCCGTGAGGTGCAGGGGACCGTACCCGCCGCCGACGCTCGGCGCCCCGCCGTGGGTGTCCCACCGCGACTGGAGGTACGAGACGGCGAGCAGCACGCTCTCCGGCACGCCGTGACGCTCGGCGGCCACCGCGAACTGCCGCTGCAGCGAGCCCGCCACGGGCGTGTCGGCGGTGGCGGGCGGCGCGCCCGCGAGCAGCGGAAGGAGCAGGACGGCGGGCGCGGCACGGCGGAGCAACGGGGAACGGAGCACGGCAGCCTCCAGGGACCGGGGGTGACACGGGGGACGTGCGGGAACCGGACCCGTTCAGGGGTATCGGCTTCCGGACCGCCCGTCAATCACCCCGTCATTCCCGGGTTTTCGCACGTCGGAACGGTTTCGCGGCGGCGGCGCCCGGGCCTGCGACGCGTCAGTGGCATGGACCAATGACCGTGCGGGTGCCGGGACACGACGAAGCGCCGCACCCCCGGTGTGTCGGCACCGGGTGCGCGGCGCACCACCCCCGTGTCGCGGCCGGACAGCGCCTCAGCGCGTCCCGACCGCCGCGCGCACGGCCCGCCGTGCCATGGCGCAGTCGTCGTGCAGCCGCCTCAGCAGCAGCCGCTGTTCCTCGCCGGGCGCGAGCGCCCCCGACGGCACCGGCACGGAACCGGCCGGCGGCGCCTCCTTGATGGTGCGCTGCACCGCCGTCTCGTAGGTCCGGATCTCCCGCGTCAGGACGATCATCAGGTTCACCAGGAAGGCGTCCCGGGACGCCGGACCCGCCTGCTGGGCGAGCTGGCTGATCTGCCGCCGCGCCGCCGGCGCCTCCCCGAGCACCGCCCACAGGGTCGCCAGGTCGTATCCCGGCAGGTACCAGCCCGCGTGCTCCCAGTCCACGAGGACCGGCCCGGCGGGGGACAGCAGGATGTTGGAGAGCAGCGCGTCCCCGTGGCAGAACTGCCCCATGCCCTGGCGGCCGCCCGCGTGTGCCAGCCCGTGCAGCAGCTTCTGCAGGTCGTCACGGTCCCGGTCGGTGAAGAGACCGAGCTCGTGGTAGCGGGCGATCCGGGTACCGTAGTCCAGCGGCGCGTCGAAGGTCCCGGCCGGCGGGCGCCAGGCGTTGAGCCGGGCCACCGCGCCGAGCGCCGCCCGCACGTCGGCCCGGGGCGGGGCCTCCACGGGATGCCGCGAGAGCGCCGCCGGCCGCCCGGGCATCCGCTCGATCACCAGCGTGCAGTTCTCCGGGTCCGCGGCGATCAGCCGCGGCGCCCGCACCGGCGGACGGTGGCGGACGAAGGAGCGATAAGCAGCTATTTCGTGCCGGAACCGCTCGGCCCAGGCGGGGGAGTGGTCCAGTAAAACCTTGGCCACGGCCGTGGCCCGTCCCGTCGTACCGACGATCAGTACGGAACGACCGCTGCGGCGCAGGACCTGTACCGGACGGAACTCCGGGCAGATCCGGTGCACGGAGGCGATCGCCATCCTCAGCTGGGCCCCCTGGGGGCCGGACAGATCGATCCTCCCACTGACCGGCTGCGTGCCGGTGCTCGTGCCGGTGCCCCCCACCCAGCGCCGCGGCCGCACGGCCTGCGGAGCGGGTGCGAGGTAAGGCCCGGTGCCGGCGGGGACGATGCGGTGCTGCGGCCGGGGCGGGGCGGACACGGAGGACGATGCTGTGTACATGGAGGTGACAGATCCCTTCGTGTGCCGACGATGTCGCGTGCGTCGCCCCGCCCGCCCCCGGTCCGCACCCTGGGGAATGAGGGCCGGTCGGCGGGGCGGGGTGGCGCACACCTACCTGACACCCGCGCGCGGGTGGCGGAACATCGGGCGCACCCTGGCGAACCCTGGCGAATAGTCGCCAGCCCTATGACAGGGGGTTACTGTCAACTCAGCCGAGAACCTGGGGGCTTACACGTGACCGGAGAATCCAACACCCGCCTCGCGGACCTGTTCGGCCTGGCCGGCTGGTCCAAGGGCGAACTCGCGAGGCTCGTCAACCGGCAGGCGGCGGCCATGGGCCACCCCCAGCTGGCGACGGACACCTCGCGGGTGCGGCGCTGGATCGACAAGGGGGAGACCCCGCGCGATCCCGTGCCCCGGGTGCTGGCGGCTCTGTTCACCGAGCGACTCGGCCGTGTCGTGACCATCGAGGACCTCGGGTTCGTACGACACGGGCGTGCCGGCAAACGGCAGGACGTCAGGAAGACGGACAACCCTGACGGGCTGCCCTGGCCCCCCGATCGTACGGCGGCGGTCCTCACCGAATTCACGGGAATGGACCTCATGCTCAACCGACGCGGCCTGGTGAGCGCGGGTGCCGTGCTCGCCGCCGGCTCCGTACTCAGCAGCGCCATGCACGACTGGCTGCAGACCGACCCCGCCCGGACGGGCACCGTCCCCCGGGCCACCGACCCCCTCCACGCCGACCCCGCCGGGTTCGACCGCTACGAGGCCGCCCCCATCGGGTCGGAGGAGATCGAGGCCCTGGAGCACTCGGTGGAGGTGTTCCGCGCCTGGGACGCCTCACGTGGCGGCGGACTCCAGCGCAAGGCCGTGGTGGGCCAGCTCAACGAGGTGGGCGGCATGCTCGCCTACCGGCACGCCGACCACCTCCAGCGGCGCCTGTGGGGCGTCGCCGCCAACCTGGCGGTCCTCGCGGGCTGGATGTCGCACGACGTCGGCCTCGAACCGACGGCCCAGAAGTACTTCGTGATCGCCGCCCACGCGGCACGGGAGGGCGGCGACCGGCCCCGCGCGGGCGAGGCGCTCTCCCGGGCCGCGCGCCAGATGGTGCACATCGGCCGGCCGGACGACGCCCTGGACCTGATGAAGCTCGCCCGGTCCGGCGCGGGCGAGGAGGTCCTGCCCCGGACCCAGGCCATGTTCCACACCATCGAGGCCTGGGCCCAGGCCTCGATGGGACGCGGCCAGGCCATGCGCCGCACCCTCGGTGAGGCGGAGGAACTCTTCGTCTCCGACCGCGGGGGCGAGGCGCCGAACTGGATGCAGAACTTCGACGAGGCCGACCTGCACGGCATGGAGGCGCTCGCCTACCGCACCCTCGCCGAGCACGACCCGGGCGCCGCCGTGCCCGCGCAGCGCCACGCGAAGCTCGCGATCGAACTGCGCCGCAAGGGCCACGACCGGTCGAACCTCTTCGACCACATCTCGCTCGCCTCGGCCTGCTTCATCGCGGACGACCCCGAACAGGCCGACCGCTACGCCCGGCTGGCCCTGATGTCGATGGGGGACACCTCTTCCCACCGGACCTGGGACCGGCTGCGCGAGATGTACCGGCTGACCGGCCAGTACGCGGGCTACTCGAAGATCGAGGACCTGCGGGAGGAGATCGAGCTGGCCCTGCCCCGCTCGCCCGTCAACCGGCCCCGCGCCGGCCAGGCCTGAGGAGCGGGGGCCGCATCAGGGATCCGCGCAGGGGCCGCTCCCCCTACGGGGGCCCCGGCACGGGCCCGTACGCACGGACACGGCACACCGGCGGGCGACCGGTATGCCCTCCGTGCGGCCGCCGTGCGTCGCCGGCGGAAGACACCGGGGCGGAAGGGCGGGTCAGGGCCGGCCGCCGACTGGATCCGGCTCACCCGCCGACGCGGACCACCATCACACAGGCGTCGTCCTCGCGCGTCTCCTCACCGAACTCCTCCAGGACCAGCCGCAGACAGTCCCGGGCGTCCCGGGCCCCGGCCAGGCGGGAGCCGAGGGCGAGGAGCCGCTGGGTGCCCGTGTCGTCCTCGGCGTGATCGCCCCGGGTGAGCCCGTCCGTGTGCAGCACCAGGAGGTCACCGGGCAGGAGCCCGGTCTCGGCCTCCTCGTACGCCGCACCGGTCGTCGCTCCGAGGAGCACCCCCTCGGGCCGCCGCAGGGCACGACCCGTCCCCCCGCGGAACAGCAGCGGCGCGGGGTGGCCGGCCTGCGCCCAGGTCAGCGTCCGTGCGACCGGGTCGTACCGGCAGCACATCGCGCTGCCCAGGGCGGGCTGGCCGGAGGTTTCGAGGAGCTGGTTGAGATGACCCATCAGGTCGGCGGGGCGGATCCCGGCGACCGCCATGCCGCGCAGCGCGCCCAGGAGCATCGCCATGGAGGAGGTCGCGGCGACCCCGTGCCCCGTCAGGTCCCCGACGGTGAGCAGCGCGTCGCCGTCGGGGAGCGTGAGAGCGTCGTACCAGTCACCGCCGATCAGTCCGGCGCTCGCAGCCGGCAGGTAGTGACCCGCCACGTCGAGGGGGGCCGGCCCGTCGTGGGCGAAGCTGAGCGAACCACGCCACGGCGGGAGCACCGCCTCCTGGAGCTCGACGGCCACCTGGCGCTCCGTCCGCTCCCGCTGACGGCTGCGCTCCAGGCTGTCCCGGCTCTCGCGGACGGCCCGCTCGCTGCGGCGCAGTTCGCTGACGTCCCGGATGACGGCCCACATGGAGGCCGTGCAGCCGTCGGCGTCGAGGACGGGCTCGCCCGTCATGTGCACCGTGCGCACGGCGGCGTCGGAGCGGACGATCCGGAACTCACCGTCGATCGGCTTCCCGTCGATCAGACAGTCCGTCACCATTGCCTGGAGCAACGGCTGGTCCTCCGAGAAGACCATCGTCGGCATCTCGTCCAGCGACATCGGTCCGCTCTCACGGGACCGGCCGAAGATCTGGAACAGCTCCTCCGACCAGCTCACCTCGTCGGTGAGCAAGTTCCACTCGGCGCTGCCGACACGGGAGAGGAGCGAGCCGGTACGGGGCGGGGCGGGCGCTCCGTAGGCGGCGCCGGGAGGGCCGTCGAGCGGCCCGTCGGAGAACGCCGCGAAGTCCTCCGGCGCGTCGCCGTACGCCTCGTACTCCTCCGGGGACCCTGCTCCGGTGTCCCGCCCGGGCTGGACCGGGACGCCGGCCCGCAACTGCCCCAGGTGCGCTCCTAAATCGTCCAGTTGATGGACGGCCAGATCGCACAGGGCCCGCTGCCATCGCTGCCGGGGATCGTCGTCGTTCGTCACGGCGTCCCGGCGGACGGCATCGACCTCACCACGCAGACGGCGGGTCTGCGAGATCAGCGCGTCCACCGTGCCCGGCTCCGGCGGCTGGGCGGGGCGGTCCGCGAACAGAGGGGACGGCATGTCGTACTCCGATACAGGCGCGGCGCGGCCGGTGTGAGAAGGCGGCCCGATACGACTGTGGCACAGCCGCGGACCCCTCGTAAGCCATTTGGCAACACTCGATCCGGTGGTGACTCCGGCATATGCCCGAGGCCCGGCGAGTTTCGGTCACGCCTCGACGCGTTACGGTGCTCGGGTGGTGAACGACGAGGGAATCGGCACGAGGGACCCGCACCGGGTGGACACGCGCACGGCGGGCGAACACGCGACGCACCAGCTCGGCACGGCGGTCCTGCTCGCCGCCGCGCCCGCGGGAAGGGGCAGGGCCATGGACGCCGCGTCCGTCCTGCCCGCGCTGGCCGCGGTCCCGCCGGGGGTCCTGACCGGCACCGTGACCGCGACGGTCGTCGAACTCGCCGACCCCCTCGACCCGCAGACCGTCCTCACCCGGCTGCGCGCCGCCGCGGCGACCCCCGGCCCGCTCGCGCTCTACCTCGCCGGGCAGCTGCACCTCGACCGCCGCCAGCAGCTGCCCCACCTCGCGCTCGCCCGTACGACCCCGGCGACGCTGCGGTACACGGCCCTGCCGTGGCACTGGCTCACCGCCGAACTCGCCGTCCGGCCTCCGGGGACGACGACGGTCGTCGCCGACCTGGCGGCGGACGCGGGCGTCCTCGAACGGCTCGCCACCGACCACGCCCTGCTCCGACTCGGTCCCGACACGCCCCTGTTCGGCCGGATCGTCCCGGCTCCCCGGCGCGGTGAACCCGTCACCCCCGACTACCTCCGCGCCTGGGCCGACCTCTGGCGTACGGGCGCCCGCCCGAGCGTCTGGACCCTGCACGCGGAGGCGGCAGCCCGCTCCCCGATGGCCGGGAGCCGGCTGCTCACCCCGCCGCAGCCGCCCGCCGGCGCGCCGTACACCCCGCCGCCACCGCCGGGCGGAACGTTCGTGCCCGTCGGCCGGGAGGACGACCTGACGAATCCGACGGTCCGCTTCGCCGCGCCCGGCGCCGTCCGGCGGGTCGGCGGGGTGCCCGGACCGGGACTGCCCGCGCCCGCGAACGGAGCCGTACCTGCCGGGCCGGGTCCCGTACCGGTACCCGCGCCGACCGGGTCCGGTGCCGGTACCGGGAACGGCACGGCCGTCCCCGGCGAAGCCGTACCGGCGGCGCGGTCCGAGGCCCCGGCCCCGCCGGGCACGGGTGACAAGGGGCCGGGGAACCCGGTGGGGACCCGCCCGCCGGCGTCGGGGCGGGGGGAACCCGGGATCGCACCGTTGACTCCGGCCGAACCCGAGTCCGCGCCGGCCGACCGGCCGGTGGAGCCCGTGCCCACCTCGGTGGTTCCGGCCCTGTCCGACCCCGCGCGGCCCGGTCGGCCGGCCGCGGGTCTCGCCGGCCCCGGGGCCTCGCCGACCGGCCGGCCGGCGCCGGCGGGGTTCGTGTCCGGGGCGCCGCCGGTGCCGTCCGCCCGGCCGGCGACGGCGGTTCCGGCCCTGCCCGAGGCCGCGCGGCCCGATCAGCAGGCCGCGAGTCCCGCCGCGCCCGAGGCTTCGCGGGCCGACCGGCCGATGGCGGTTCCGCCGGAGTCCCCGACGGCGGCGGCCGAGGCCTCGCTGACCGACCGGCAGGCGACCGTTGTGCCCGTATCCGCCTCGGTGGTTCCGGCCCTGCCCGAGGCCGCGCGGCCCGAACAGCCTGGCGTGGCGGCTGAGGAGCCGGTGGCCGTCCGGCCCGTACTCGCCGCCGCGAGTCCCGCAGGCCCGGAGGCCTCGCCGACCGCCCGGCCGGCGACGGCGGTTCCGGCCGCGAGTCCCGCCGCGCCCGAGGCTTCGCCGGCCGACAGGCCAAGGGCAGTCCCGCCGCTGACGGCGGCATCCGGAGCCGCGCCGACCGACCGGCCGATGCCGGTCCCGCCGGTGCCCGCGACGGTGGAGCCCGTGTCCGCCTCGGTGGTTCCGGCGGCGACCGAGGCCGCACGGCCCGATCAGCCGGCCGCGAGCCCCGCCGGGCCCGGGGCCGCGCCGGCCGACCGGCCGGTGCCCGCGGGGTCCGGGCCCGCGTCGCCGCCCCTGCCGGGCGTCCCCGCGCCGGCGGAACCGGCACGGTCGGAGACGTCACCGTCCGACCGGCCTGTCGCCGGCGGGGAGGGCTCGGACCGGACGGGGGCCCGGGAGGTGACTGACGGCTCATCAGCTCCGGGGCATGGCACGGAGGCTGACGCCGCATCGGGAACAGTGCGGCCGGCCGGTGGTGTCACCGCCGGGGTGGAGGATCCGCACCCCGCGATCCTGGCCGCCGCCATGGCGGGACGGCACGGGGAGGCGGCGGCGGTGGCCGCCGCCTGGGAGAGCGAGGCGCTGCGCCGGTTCGGCCCGCGGTCGCGGGAGGCGCTGCACTGGCTCGAGGTGCGGGCGGATCTCGCGCGGCTCGCGGGGGAGCCGGCCCGGAGCTGTGAGCTGTGGCTCTCCGTCGCCGACGCCCTGCTGGCGTGGGGCCGGCGCCCCGACGACCCGGAGGTGGAGGGCGCCGTGGACCGCGCCCACCACCAGTGGGAGCAGATCGGTGACCCGGCGCGGGCCCGCACCCTCGGACCCGCGCTCCTGGCGCTGCGGCAGCGGGTGCCGGGGCGCAAGCCGGGGGCGCTGGAGGCCCTGCGGCGCCGAATGGGCCGATGACGAGGGCCCCGGCGGAGGGTTCGGTGGCCTCCGCCGGGGACTCCGGTCCTCGCGCGCTACGACGTGCTGCCCGCGCCCTTCGTACGGGGGACGACCCGGATGCCGAAGCCGTAGTCCCCGGTGGACCGGGCGATCGCGATGAAGAGCAGGGCGTAGTGCTCCTGGCCCCGGGCCGTCTCGATACCGCCCAGGTCGAGCAGGGACTCGGCGGGCCAGCCGAGATCACGGAGGAGACCGCTCACCACGCGCTTCGCCTCCGCGTCCTCGCCGGAGAGGAAGATCGTGGCCGGCCCCTCCAGGGAGTCCGGGGCCACCATCAGCTCGCGGTCGACCGTCGCGAGGCTCTTGACCACGCGGGTCTCCGGGAAGGCCCGCTGGATCTCCTCACCGAGGCTGACCCCCGGGTGGGAGAGGGAGCCGTCCTCCAAGAAGCCCACGCCGACGTCCAGGACGACCTTCCCGGCGAGCGCCGGGGCCCCGATCGAGCCGAGGAGGGCGACCGAGGCGGTGCCCGGCGTCGCGTTCACCACGACATCGGCGCCGGCGACGGCGCCGGCCGGGGTGTCGACGCGCACCCCCGCCGCCCTGAGTGCCTCCAGTGCGGTGAGGAGTTCCGGGTCCCCGGGCCGCCGTGAGCCGAGGAGGACCTCATGACCCGCCCGGGACCAGGCTCCCGAGAGGGCCTGTCCCACATGACCTGTACCTATGATTCCGATGCGCATGGGGATCATGCTGTCGGGGCCCGAGCCGTCCGCGCCTCGGGCGGAGGATCCTGGTCGCCCGGTCCCCTGGACCTACGCCGCACGTCGGACCGCCCCCGGCCCGGTGTCCCGGTACCGCCACCGTGGCGGGCGTGAGGGCGGCTCCGGGCGCGCCCGGCGGGCTGGGATGATCGGAGGCATGACCGCCGTCCCGACGCCCGCACCCCCTGCACCGCCCGCGGGACCCGCACCCTCCCTGCCGCTCACCACCGACCGGCTGGTGCTGCGGCCCGTCCGGAGGGCAGACCTGCCCGCCGTGACGCGGCTGTGGACGGACCCCCGGGTACGGGAGCACCTCGGCGGACCGGTGACCGAGCCGGTCATCCGCATCCGGCGGCGGCGGATCGTCGGCGCGCCCGGCTGTCACGCGGTGGTCCGCGCCGAGGACGGGACGGTCGTGGGCCTCGTCACGGTGGAGCCGGGCGGCCGGAACGGCGAGACGGAGGTCTCGTACCAGTTCCTGCCCGAGCACTGGGGACGCGGCTACGCGCGCGAGGCGGTGGCCGCCGCCGTCGCGCGGGTCCTGGCGGACGCCCCGAGCGTCGTCGCCGTCACGCAGGAGGCCAACCACCGTTCGCGCCGCCTCCTGGAGGCGGTCGGACTGGAGCACGCCGAGTCCTTCGTGGAGTGGGACGCCCACCAGGTGCTCTACCGGCGCCGCGCCTGAGACGTGTCCTGGCCGCCGTTCGCGCCGGCCCGCAGGGCCGCGAGCGCGCGGTCCATGCGGGCGGCCCGGGTCCCGGGCGTCCGCGCCTGCCACAGGCCGAGGATCACCAGGTAGCGGTCGGTCCTGCCGAGGGCGTCGAACGCCGCCGCGGCCCGCGGGTCCGCGGCGAGGGCCGCCGCGAGGTCGTCCGGCACGGTGGCGTCCTTCTGGGAGGGGTAGGCGTTCTCCCAGCGTCCGTCCGCCTGCGCCGCCCGCACCTCGGCGAGGCCCGGCTCGCGCATCCGCCCCGCCGCCGTCAGTGCCTCCACCTGCCGCACGTTGACCTGGGACCACAGGCTCCGTTTCCGGCGGGGGGTGATCTTCTGAAGGTAGGTGCGGGAGTCCCGGGCCTTGCGCTTGCCGGTGATCCAGCCGTAGGCCAGCGTGGCGTCGAGGATCTCCTCGGCGGTCGGCGAGGGCACGCCCGCGTCCTTGCGGCCGAGCAGCAGCCAGATGCCGGGCGTGTCCCCGTGGTGCTCCTCCAGCCAGGCCTCCAGCTCCGCACCGCCGCCGTCGAAGGCCAGGACGGCGAGCCCTTCGTCCGTACCGAACGTCTCCACCCGAACCATCCCTTCCGCGCCCCCCGAGGGCCCGTGCCCCTCCATGGTGACAGGGCCCCGGTGGCGGGCGCGGGGCGGTCTCAGACGCGGGCGTGAGTGGTGATGTCCGAGGCGAACTGCTCGACCATGTCCGGCGTGACCGTGGGCCGGCACTGGGCGATGGCCTCCAGGTAGTCGGCCGTGCTCGCCCCCGGTGCCGGAGCGTCGGTCCCCCGGCCGCCGACCGCCACCAGGTCCCGCTCGAAGGAGGCCTGGGCGGCGATGCGTGCCGCGTGCTCGATGTCCGCGGGTGTGAACAGCTCGCTGGCGAGGACGAGTTCGTCGATGTCGACCTCCGGGCGGCCGTCGGTGTAGCGGGCCCAGATCGCGGCGCGGGCCGCCTTGTCCGGCGTACCGACCGGAATGAGGTAGTCGAAGCGGCCGGGGCGGAGGAAGGCCGGGTCGAGGGAACGGATGGAGTTGGTGGCGCAGACGAGCAACCGCTCGTCGCGCTCCCTGAACCCGGGGATCAGCTTGAGGAGTTCGTTGGTCACCCCGTGCATGCCGCCCGGCTGGGCGGGCTCCGAGCGGACCGGGGCGATCTCCTCCACCTCGTCGATGAAGACGAGGACCCGCTCCAGTTCGGCGATCCGGGCGAAGGCCGAGCGCAGTGCCGCGGCGAGGTTGCCCTCGTCGGCGAGCCGGGACGGCAGGATCTCCACGAAGGGCCAGCCGAGCCGGGACGCGATCCCGCGCGCGAAGGTGGTCTTGCCGGTGCCGGGCGGGCCGAAGAGGCAGACCGCGCGCGGCGGCCGCACCCCGTGCCGGGTCGCCCGCTCCGGCTCGGCGAGCGGCAGCACGACCCGCCGCTCGATGAGGTCCTTCTCGCGTTCCATGCCGGCCACCTTGGCCCACAGGTCGCCGGGGAGCAGCCGGCCGCCGAGGTCGTCGAGAAGACCGGCGGCGGGGCCGTGCAGCGGCTCGATCTTCTCGAAGTACGCCACCGCGGGCTGGCGCGTGTACCCGGCGTTGAGCAGCCCCTCGCCGAGCAGTTCCTCCTCCGGAAGGACGTACGCGATCCGCCCCACCCGGGCGGCCACGAGACGGCGCTCCAGCTCCACGAGGAGCGCGCTCGCCAGTCCCCGGCCACGCCACGCCGACGAGATCGCGACCCGCATGACCCAGGCGCGCTCGCCGGCCACGCAGGCGAGGGCCGCACCGATGGGCGTGCCCTGGTGGACGGCGACCACGGCCGGCTGGCGGGAGGTGAGGGCGCCGATGCACTCGGCGAGGGAGAAGACGGACTCCTGGCCGAGTTCGGCCGTGGTGTCGATCAGGTGGACGACCGCGGCGAGATCGCTCTCGCGGTAGTCGTGGATGTGCCAGTTCACCGGTGGTACCGCCCCTCGTTCGTGCCGTTGCGGCGAGGCTAGGGGCGGCCCGGGGGAGCGGTCCTGCGCCATCCTGCACAAGCGCGGCCCGCCGAACGCGCCGATCCGTCACTGGCCGGAGCGGGCCGTGTACGCAGGGGGGCGGGCCGCCGGGGGCGTGGACGGGCGGAGGGGGAGCGTGATCCCGCACGGGAACGGCGGCACCTGGGAGGCGCCGCCGTTCGGTGGAGGATTCGCGGACCGGTCGGTGATCCGGTCAGTGGGTCGCACCCTTTCTCCTGGTCATCAGCAGGCCGCCGGCCGTGAGGGCGAAGAGGCAGACGCACGCGCCCGTGATGACATTGCTGAGGATCGGGCCTGTGTCGGGGTTCCTCGACACCACCCATGGCGCGGCGATCAGCCACGCGCCCATGAGCAGCACGACGAAGTTCAGGTCCGCGGACCGTTCCGGGGCCATCGACATACACAGGCCGAGCACCGCGAGGGCGATGCCGACGACCAGGTTGGTGATGGCGAGTTCGGGACGGGCGGCCGCGAAGTGAACCGTCCACGCGGAGACCGCGGCCCAGATTCCGGCGAGGATCACGAGTTCCTCGACGGCGGCGACCCCTCGGGTCTGCAGCATGCGGGCGTAACGGTCCCGCATCTCCGGAGCGTCGGGGTGCCCCCGGATATCACCGGGACGGTGAGAGACGTCGGCCATACGACTCGCCTCCTTCGGCGTCTTGCTCGTCCGACCGAATGTGCGGCGGGTGCCGCGCTTTCATTGTGCTCTTATATGCCCTTTATGTGTAGGTCTATCCCCTCGGAAGATGAGGGAGAAGCCGGGAACGGGGCGGGTACGGGGAGCGGTTCCGTCCCGCTCGCGCCGGTCGGGTCTCCACCGGAACCGGATGGTGCGTCCGGGCGTAGCCTGGAAGAGGACTCGGGGCCCACGTCCCACCGCCGGGAGGCGGACGACGATGACCGGCATTGTGAGAAAGAGCTTTGACAGCGCGGACGAGACCCGTCCCTTCGAGGACGGCAAGGGCAGGCTCGACCTGCTCACCACGGACCGCGGCCCCATCGGCCGCGCGACGTTCGAACCCGGCTGGCGGTGGTCCCAGCACGTCAAGCCGATCGCCGGCACCGACAGCTGCGAGGCGGCGCACTTCGGCTACATCGTCAGCGGCCGGCTCAAGGTCGTCATGAACGACGGCGAGGAAAGTGAGATCGGACCTGGTGACCTCATGCAGGTCGCGCCCGGCCACGATGCCTGGGTCGTGGGCGACGAGCCCTGCGTGGCCCTGGACTGGGTCGGCTTCGGGGACTACGCGGTGCGCGACGCGGGCTGACGCTCGGCAGGGTGTCCGGGTTCCGTCCCGTCCTCGCCCCGGCGCCCGGAGGCCCGGGCTCCGGTGCCCGCGTCCGGGCGGACGTGCCCGGGCGCCGAGCGGCCCGTGCCGGCCTGGCGTCCCCCTGGCGTCGGAAATGCCGCGCCGGCACCGCCGTCGCCCGGCACAATGCGGTCATGATCCATGAACGACGGACCATCGCCATGCACCGTGCCGCCGTGACGGGGATGACGCGGTGAACGACGCCCAGCACCCCGACATCGCCGAGGCCCTCGCGGGGGAACGCGCCCTCCTGAACCCCGCCGTACGCGCCTCCCGGGCCGAGGCGGCCGCGCTCCTGGACCCGGAGTTCACCGAGGTCGGTGCCTCCGGGCGCCGCTGGACGTACGAGGAGATGATCGCCTCCCTCCCGGAGATGGGGGGCGCCACCGAGGACGGTCCCCGATTCGAGGCGACCGGCTTCACCGGCACCCTGCTCGCGCCCGGCGTCGTCCACCTCCGTTACGAGACCACGCTCGACGGCCTCCGGGTGCGCCGCAGCTCCCTCTGGCGCCGGGACCCCGAGAACCCGCTCGCCGGGCCCCTGCGCATGTACTACCACCAGGGGACACCCGTCCCCGGGGCGCGGCCTCACCCGTAGGCGTCGGTCACGCAGTCGACGGCGCACCGGCCCCGCTCGTACCGGCGCCGGAGCGCCGCCGCCGCGTGCCGGCGCTCCACCCCCGCGTAGCCGTACCGCTCCCGGACGAGCCGCTCCACGGCGTCCACCGTCACGAGCGCCGGCTCACCGTCCCCCGCCGACCTGCGGGCCGCCGCGATCGCCTGGTCCGCCGCCTGCAACAGCGCCCGCATGTACGCGCGATGCTCGGCCGCCTGCGCCCGCGACGCGGCGAACGGCCGCACCGCGCGCCCCTTCCACAGCACCCCGGCCGCCACGAGCCCGACGCCCACCATGACGACGAGCGCCCCCAGCACGCCGTCGACGCTCCACCGCATGGCCCGCCGCCTTCCCCCATTCCTTCCGGTCGGCCCGAGTCTAGGGGCTCCCCGCGCGTGCCCGGCGCCGTCTCCGTCCACCGGCCCCGGTGTGCGACCGGCGCGCGGCGTGGTCAGCCCTCGAAGCCGGTCGAGCCGTCCGGGAGGATGGCCTCGACACGGGCGCCGTGTTCGACGGTGCGGCTCACCGTGCAGAACTTCTCGTGCGTCAGGCGCACACCCCGCGCGAACACTTCCGCGGCGCGCGGGTTGGTGTCGGGGAGGTCGAACTCGTAGCTGACGCGGATGCGTCCGATCCGGCCGTCGTCCTCCGGGCCGGAGACCGACTCCACCACGATGCGCAGGTCGTCGTGGTCCACGGCCCGCGCCGTCCGGTCGATCACCAGACCGCCGCAGCCGCCCATCGCCGCGAGCAGCAGCTCGACCGGGGTGAACGACGGCTGCGCGTCGGCGTCGTCCGCCGCGGCCATCCGCACCTCCGCGCCCCGGTCGTTGCGGGCGGTCCAGTTCCGGTACCCGGTGCGGACGGTCTCGATCCGGTAGTCGGCCATGGCGGCGGTGCTCCTTCGTCGTCGGTGGGCGGTCGCGCTCGTACGGTACGGCCCGTCCCGCCCACGCAACCCCACCGCCCCCGCCCGCGGCAAACGGACGCGCCGCCGCCGGGATCCCCCCACCCGTACCCGCCGGCACCCGTGCCGTCTGAGTACCCGCGGCCCCGGCCCCTGAGTACGCCGACCGATGCCGCCCTCGGGACGCCCCTGCTGAACTGGGATCATGAACGCCGACACCCCGCGCCCCCGTCCCCTGAGGCACGTCACCGCCACCGGCTCCGCCCTCGCCGTCGCGCTGGCCCCGCTGGTCGTCGGCGCGCTGCTGGCCCGCTCGGTGGGCGGCGACCCCACCGTCACGGTCAACGCGCTCATCACCTCCGGAGGCCGGCGCGCCCACATCTGCCGTGCCCAGCTGCGCTCCTGCGGCGGCCGGGCGGTCGAGCGGGCCCGCCGCGCGCGCCCCGCCCGCCGGAGGGCCGGCGCGCGGTCGGGTGCCAACTCCTGACCGACCTGCGGACATCCGTTTGCGGCCGACAGGTCCGGTCGGATAGGGAGACCGCATGCTTCGAGGCACGACGGTCGGGCTCCGCGCCCGGTACGAGCAACTCCTCCTGCCCGTCCTTCCCCCCGCTCCGACGACACCCGCGCACCACGAAGGGAACACGTGACCGCGAAGCATCCGGCGCTCGACGCCGTCGGCCGCCTGTACGAGGACCACATGCGCGCGCCGTACCCGCGCGGCCTGCGCGGCGCGGACCGGGCCGGCATCGACATGGTGACGCTCGACGCCGACACCGCTGGCTGGGTGCACACCTGCATCAAGAACGGCGGCTCCCTCGACGCCCGGGGCCACGGCATCCTCCTGCGCTGTGCCGACCGACTGGACCGCGTCATGCCGGCGCTCGCCGCGGCGGACGACCCCGCGTACTGGCGTCGCCTGCGGGACCTCGCCCGCCTCGTGGCGGACACCGTGCCCTCCGGGGGCTGAGGCCCGCGCCCGCCGGGGCCGCCCCGTGAGGCGGCCCCGGCGGGTCGCGTCACGGTGACCGCTCCCCGTCGGCCGCGGCGAAGGGCGAGGCCTGCGCCGGTACGCCGGACC
>NZ_JAPSIW010000547.1 GCF_031178505.1 Streptomyces sp.
GTGCTCACGGTAGATGCGGGTGAAGTCGTCGTTCGGGCCGAAGCACTGCGACGTGGGCCCCTTGCCGGTGAGCCAGCTCCAGCCCAGCTCCCACGGGTTGTTGCCGTTTCCGGACTCGACGGGCCTGCCGAACGGCGTCAGACAGCTCTCGGCACCCTCGGGCAGGCCGTTCGTGCCCGGCTTGATGGGGGTCGTCGCGTTGTCCAGCGCCTTCTGGATCGCCTCCTGCCTGGCGGCTTCGACGACGAGGTGCTTGGCCTGCAGCGCCGACCGCGCGGCCGCCTCGGCGCTCGCTCCCGCCGCGAGCGATGCCTGGCGGGCCGCCGCGGCCGAAGCGGCGGCGTTCGCGGCGTGGGCAGCGGCCTCGGTGGCGGACCGCACGGCGCGCGTCGCCGCGCTGCGGGCCACGCTGCTCGCCTGACGTGCCGCGGCCGCGGCCCGACGCGCGGTCTCGGCGGAGCGGGCGGCCTCGGCCGCGGATCCCTCGGCGGCCTCGGCGTTCCTGCGCGCCTCCTCGGCGGACAGCTTCGCGGCTGCGGCGTACCCCTTGGCGAGCTCCGCCCACTCGGTCGCCTTCGCGGCGGCGTCGCGTGCGAGGGCGGCGGCCTCGGAAGCCCGTGCCGCGTTCTCCTGCGCCTCCTGGGCCGTCTTGGCGGCGCCCGCGATCATCGCCCGGACCGCGCTGATGTGCGTGGCGTGGTCGTGGTCGATCCGAGCGAACTCGTACTGCGTGGTGCCGACGAACTGGCGCAGCATGTGCGCGTCGCCCTCGAGGGCGATCGTGGCGGCCGCCCTGACGTAGGGGCCCCCGTTCCGCAGCAGCGTGGTGGCCGCCACCCGGTCGTCCTCGTGGACGGCCTTGGTGCGCTCGACATGCAGGAAGTCGTGCAGGGCCCGGGCGGTGCCGGCCTCCAGCGCCGCCACGGCCGCACGCCGCACCGCGGAACCGGTGGTCCCGTCGGCCAGGACCGTCGTCACCTCGACCCGGTTGTCCTCCTTGGCCGCCTCGATCGCGCCGCTCTCCAGGAACGTCCTGACCTTGGCGTCGTCCTCGGTCCTGAGCACGTCCACCGCGGCCAGCGCCACGTTCTTCGTGGAGATCGCGGCCATGGCCGCGACGTTCTCGATGTTGTCCTGCCGAAGGGCGATGAGGCGGTCGGCGTCGATCCAGTGGACGACGTCCTCGTCCGAGCCGGCCAGCGCGAACTCCGCAGCCTGCCGGGTCCACGTGCCCGACCGGTCGACGAGCTTGATCGCGGCCTTGCGCCCCGCTGCCACGGCCTCGGCGGTCCTGCCGTCCTTCAGCGCGGCCTCGGCGGAGGCGATGAGCGCGAGCAGCTCCGCGGACAGGCGCGATTCCTGCGTCCGCTCCCGGTTGTACCGTTCGAGCCGGCCCGTCTCCGCGTCCGCCTCCAGCCGCGCCCGCTCGACCGCCTCGGCGGTCTCCTCGGCCAGCCGCTCGGTCTCGGCCGCACGTGCCGCCTGCTCCACCTCGCGTGCCTTGTCGACCGCCGCGGCGGCCTTGGTCGCCGCCTCGACGGCCGCGTTGGCGGCCTCGGTCGACCGGTTGGCGTAATCGACCGCCTGGCCGGCGTGGTTCGCCGCGTCCAGAGCCCGCGCGGCGGCCTTCTCGGCGTGATCGGCGGCACTCTCGGCTGCTTCGCGCGCCACGTGCGCTGCTGCCGCCGCCTGCCCGGCCAGGGTCCGGGACTTGGCCGCGGCCTGCGTCGCCCTCGCGGCGGCGGCCTCCGCCACGGCGGCCTCCCGCTGCGCGGTGGCCGCCTCGGACTGCGCGGCGCCGGAGGCCAGGGCGGCGTCGGCCGACGCCCTGGCGGCCGAGGCCGCGTTGAGCGCCGATCCGGCGGCAGCCGCGCCCGCGGCCTCGGCCGCTTCGGCGGCGACGGCCGCGAGGCCCGCCTTCTGGGCCACCGTGCGGACGTACTGGACCATGGCCGTCGCCGCCCGCGCCGCCGTCCGGGCCGCCTCCGCCATCGAAGCGTCCCTCGAGGCCCCGATCGCCGCGTGGTAGGCCTGAGCCGCGGCGCGTCCCGCTGCCGCGGCTGCCGCGGCAGCGGCCTGCGCGGCGGACACGCAGCGCTGCGAGGCGGCCTGCGCCGTCCGCGAGGCCGACACCGCGGTCGCCGCGGCTGCCGCGGCGCCCCTGGCGGCCTGAGCCGCCTTGTTCGCGGCCCTGGCGGAGCGCTGGACGTCGTTCTCCGCGGCCTCGGCCTCGGCCTTCGCCTCCAGCGCCGCCTTCTTCGCGTTCTCGGCGGCCTTGACCGCCTGCTGCGACAGCTCCACGGCCTCGTCGGTCTTGCGGCCGGCGCGCTGCCCTTCCGCCTCGACGACCTTGACCAGCTGCTGGATCGTCGCCGCTTCCTCGTCACGGGCGCGGGCGATGTACTGGCCCGTCTCCAGGAACCACCGGATCGCCCGCGGCGTGCCGTCGTCCAGCGCCCGCTTCGCGTACTCCCGCACCTGCGGCGACGCCGTCACGAGGATCGACGTCACCCGCACCCGCTCGTCCTCCTCCTGAGCGGTGAACTGCCTGCCGCTCAGGAAGGCGCGGAGCGCGAAGTCCGACCCGGCGTCCAGCGCGGCGGCACCCTCGCGCTTCACGGCACGGCCACCGTGCGCCATGACCGTGGTCACGGCCACCCTGAGGTCCTCGCGCACCGCGGACTGGAACCCGCCCATGAGGTACGCCTCGACCGCCGCCGTGCCGCCGGACAGGGCCGCGCCGATGCTCTCGCGGGTCGCCCTGCCCGCCGTCACCAGCGATCTGGTGAGCGTGAACCGGTTGTCCTCGGCCCGGGCGGAAGGCAGCCTCTCGTCGAGGAACGCCCTGACGTCCGCCGCGGTCCCGACCAGAGCCGCGGCGGCCGCGGCGCGGACGGCGCGCCCGCCCGTCCGGTACGCCCAGACGACCCGGCCCCGCTCGGTGTCCGGCAGACCGGATCCGGCGGGCAGGGAGACGGCCCCGTCCGCCGCGTACGCCGGGCGGGTGAGCACGGTGCACTCCGGCAGCACACAAGCTGCCGCCACTCCCGTGAAAGCGGCGAGTATCTGACGTCTGCTGAACTGTCGTGAACGCTGAGACATCACGACTCCCTTCCCCTGCGGTGTGATCCCTGCCAGGACGTGCTCCCGGCCCCACGGACCCTCGTGGTCGGTGGCCGCGGCCGGGTGCGTCGCGTCGGACTCGGATGTGAGTCCCGCGGTGACGTGTCCTGCGGCATGCCGGCCGGGTCACGCCGCGCTCCCTGGCGGCGATCGACACTCTCGGGCCACGGGGAACGCGAGGGGAAGGGTGTTCGGATGGCCGGAAGTGTCCCTGGCCCGATCCGGCCGGGTGGGCTTCCCGGCGTACTCTCGCGCCGGCTCGTCCTGTCGCCCGCGCGTCGGGGGACGAATGAGCCCGCGCGGTCGAGAACACCGGGCGGGACACGCCTACGGCCGGCGGGAGCGCGCGCGACACGCCAGGACGTCTCCACCGCCGCGACGTACAAGAAGTGATGGACCGCAGTGCGTCCGGGACACGTCCGCCGGCCTGGCCGCTTGCGGTCCTGGCCCCTTCAGGCCGGCGGACCCGGCTTCCGCCGGCGGCGGGACGCGGAAAGACTGGGGTCGCCAGGCGGCGCCGACGAAACAGCACCACCGGCCTCGTACCCCACGACCCGCCCCCTCCGCCGTCCCACCCATTCCGGGATCAGGATGCCTGCTCACCCCTCAGCGGCCCGCGCGCCCTTGTCTTCGGCCGACCGCGGCGCTCCCTCGGGCCGGGCGCGCTCAGTCCGGCTGCGCGGGCAGCCATCCGTGCTGCACCGCCCGGACACCGGCCTCGAACCGGCTGCGCGCCCCCAGCCGCTCCATGAGATCGTTCGCGATCCGTCGGGCCGTACGCGTGGACACCCCCAGCCGCTTGCCGATCGTCTCGTCCGTGTGCCCCTCGGAGAGCAGGGAGATGAGGGCCGCCTCCTGCGCACTCAGGCCGTGGACGTCACGGGCACGCGCCTCCCCGAGCGGGTGCGCCGCAGCCCACACGCTCTCGTACAGCGCGCACAGCGCGGTCAGCGTTCCCTGCCCGGTCAGCACGACAGCGCCGCCCGCGGTGTCCTCACTGCTCACGGGTATCACGGCGGTCGCCCGGTCCACGATGATCAGGCGGGTGGGCAGGGACGCCGCGGTGCGCACCTGCCCGCCCAACGAGGCCGTCCAGCGCGCGTACTCCACGGTCGGCCTGTGGTGGCGGACGCTGTCCAGGTACACCACCCTGGTCCGCACCCCGCGCCCCAGCAGCTCGGCGTCCAGCGGCCGGGACGCGGCGATGTTCTCCTCCGTCTGAGGCCCTCCGGGCGCGAACGTCATGACCTCGTGGCGCACTTCACGGGTCAGCCGCGCGAGGCGGTCCCGGATCTGGTCCAGACCGATCAGCTGCTCGACTCCCGGGCTGGCGCCCGCGGGCCGCAGGTCGGCGTACTCGGAGATCAACTGGGCGGCCGCCGCGCGGGAGGCCTCCAACCGCTGCTGCTGGGCCGCGATCTGGGCCTGCTGGCGGGCCATCAGGACTTCCATCCCGAGGTCGGGCGAGACCGCGCGCAGCCCCCCGCCCTCGGCCGACGGCCGGACCAGCGCGAGCTCGCTGAGGACGTCGAGTCCGTCCCGCACCTGCTGTTCCGTCGCGCCGATGCGGGCGGCGAGGGCCGACACCCCGCCCCCCGGAACGGCCAGTATGGCGCGATAGACAGCTTCGGCCATCGTGTCAAGGCCCAGCGCAGACAGCATGTCATTCCCCCCGGAACTGCTCATCTCTCATACAAAAAGATCATCATATGCCCGCAGCGGGAGGGCAGAAGGAAGGGGTCATGTACCTCGTACACGCGCACTT
>NZ_JAPSIW010000548.1 GCF_031178505.1 Streptomyces sp.
CTGCGCTACGACGACCTGGCCGCCTTCGGCTTCCGGCACATCGACGACTTCAACCAGGCGGTCCGCGACGGCAAGGTGAAGCCGCCGCCCGGCAGCGAGCGGGAGCTGCAGCCCTACCCGTACCTCCTGGTCATCGTCGACGAGCTCGCGGACCTGATGATGGTCGCGCCGCGCGACGTCGAGGACGCGATCGTCCGCATCACCCAGTTGGCCCGCGCGGCCGGCATCCATCTGGTGCTGGCCACACAGCGGCCGTCCGTGGACGTCGTCACCGGCCTCATCAAGGCCAACGTGCCCTCCCGGCTCGCCTTCGCCACCTCCTCGCTCGCCGACAGCCGCGTCATCCTCGACCAGCCCGGCGCCGAGAAGCTCATCGGCAAGGGCGACGGCCTCTTCCTGCCGATGGGCGCCAACAAGCCGGTCCGCATGCAGGGCGCCTTCGTCACCGAGGACGAGGTCGCCGCCGTCGTACGGCACTGCAAGGACCAGATGACCCCGGTCTTCCGGGACGACGTCACCGTCGGCTCCAAGCAGAAGAAGGAGATCGACGAGGACATCGGCGACGACCTGGACCTGCTGTGCCAGGCGGCCGAACTGGTCGTGTCGACGCAGTTCGGCTCCACGTCGATGCTCCAGCGCAAGCTCCGCGTCGGCTTCGCCAAGGCCGGTCGGCTGATGGACCTGATGGAGTCCCGGAACATCGTGGGCCCGAGCGAGGGCTCCAAGGCGCGGGACGTCCTCGTCAAACCGGACGAGCTGGACGGTGTGCTGGCCGTCATCCGCGGCGAGTCGGCGGAGTGACGCACGGCGGCCGGGGGAGCCGGGGCGCCCGGTGCACCGGACGGAGTAACGCGGCGGGAGCGGGGGTACCCGTTCGAGATCCCTCCGAGACTCACTCGTAAGAAAAGGGTGGGCAACCGTTTCCCCTGGCCGTACGTCAAGTTGGACGGAGGGACAGAAGGATGTCCCATCCTCATGGCGTACAAACAGCACCCGCCCGGTTGCCCCACCCTTTCGTACCACCCATAGACTGAACGTCCAGCAGGTGGCTACACGCTCGAAAGGCGCTCTCGTGTCCATCGGCAACTCCCCCGAAGACGACCGGACGTTCCCGGCAGACGACCGGGAATCGATCGGTCGCGCTCTCCAGCACGCCCGTATCGCCGCCGGTCTCACCGTCGAAGAGGTCAGTGCCTCCACGCGTGTACGGATCCCGATCGTGCACGCGATCGAGGAGGACGACTTCTCGCGCTGCGGCGGCGCCGTCTACGCGCGCGGCCACATCCGTACCCTCGCGCGCGCCGTCGGGCTCGATCCGGCCCCGCTCGTCGAACGGTACGACGCCGACCACGGAGGCCGTCCCGCGCCCACCCCCGCCGCCCCGCTGTTCGAGGCCGAACGCATCCGGCCCGAACCGCGCCGGCCCAACTGGACCGCCGCCATGGTGGCGGCCATCGTCGCCGTCGTCGGTTTCGTCGGCTTCACGATGTTCAACGGGAACGACGCCCCCAAGGGCACCGTCACGGCCGAGGGCGGCCCCGCCCCCGCTCCCGAGAAGGCGACCGCGACGAGCAAGCCGAAGCCGGTCAAGCCCCTCGTGCCCAAGCCCACCGAGAGCGCGATCGCCGCGGTCCCGAAGGACAAGGTCACGGTCAAGCTCACCGCCAAGCAGGGCAAGAGCTGGATCTCGGCCAAGGCCGCCGACGGCAAGCTCCTCTTCGACGGGCTCCTCCTGGACGGGGAGTCCAAGACCTTCCAGGACGGCGAGCGCGTCGACCTGGTCCTCGGCAACGCCGGCGCGATCGAGCTGTACGTGAACGGCAAGAAGATCGCCGACACCTTCGAGGACGGCCAGGTCGAGCGGCTCTCCTACGCCAAGGGCGATCCCGAGGCCGGCTGACCGAGCCGCCCCCGGCCCTCCCGTCCCGTCCACCCCTCCGTCCCGGTGTGTGACGTCCGTCGCGCAGGTGAACCCTGCGCGACGGACGTACGGCCGGGACGAAGTAGTCTTGAGCCCATGCCCGAACGCCGTACCGTCGCCCTTGTCACTCTTGGCTGCGCCCGTAACGAGGTGGACTCGGAGGAGCTCGCAGGCCGCTTGGCAGCGGACGGCTGGGAGCTCGTCGAGAACGCCGAGGAAGCGGACGTCGCCGTCGTCAACACCTGCGGATTCGTCGAGGCCGCCAAGAAGGACTCCGTCGACGCCCTCCTCGAAGCCAACGATCTGAAGGACCACGGCCGGACCCAGGCCGTCGTCGCCGTCGGCTGCATGGCCGAGCGGTACGGCAAGGAGCTCGCCGAAGCCCTCCCGGAGGCCGACGGCGTCCTCGGCTTCGACGACTACGCCGACATCTCCAACCGCCTCCAGACCATCCTCAGCGGCGGCAGCGTCGAGGCCCACACCCCCCGTGACCGGCGCAAGCTCCTGCCGCTCTCGCCCGTGGAGCGCCAGCAGGCCGCCTCCGGCGTCGCCCTGCCGGGACACGGGGCCGTGGAGGCTCCCGCGGCCGTGCCGGAGGACCTCCCCGAGGGCCTCGCGCCCGCCTCGGGGCCGCGTGCCCCGCTCCGCCGCCGCCTGGACGCCAGCCCCGTCGCCTCCGTCAAGCTGGCCTCCGGCTGCGACCGCCGCTGCTCCTTCTGCGCCATCCCGTCCTTCCGCGGCTCCTTCGTCTCCCGCCGTCCCTCCGACGTGCTCAACGAGACGCGGTGGCTCGCCGAGCAGGGCGTGAAGGAGATCATGCTGGTCTCCGAGAACAACACCTCCTACGGCAAGGACCTCGGCGACATCCGGCTCCTGGAGAGCCTGCTGCCCGAGCTGGCCGGGGTCGACGGCATCGAGCGCGTCCGGGTCAGCTACCTCCAGCCCGCCGAGATGCGCCCCGGCCTCATCGACGTCCTCACCTCCACCGAGAAGGTCGCGCCCTACTTCGACCTCTCCTTCCAGCACAGCGCCCCGGACGTGCTGCGCGCCATGCGGCGCTTCGGTGACACCGACCGCTTCCTGGAGCTGCTGGAGACCATCCGGTCCAAGGCGCCCACGGCCGGCGCCCGCTCCAACTTCATCGTCGGCTTCCCCGGCGAGAGCGAGGCCGACTTCGCCGAGCTGGAACGCTTCATCACCCACGCCCGGCTCGACGCCATCGGCGTCTTCGGCTACTCCGACGAGGACGGCACCGAGGCCGCCACGTACGAGAACAAGCTCGACCAGGAAGTGGTCGACGCCCGGCTCGCCCACCTGTCCCGGCTCGCCGAGGAGCTCACCGCCCAGCGTGCGGAGGAGCGGATCGGCGAGACCCTGGAAGTACTCGTCGAGACGCTCGACGAGGAGGACGGCTGGATCGGCCGCGCCGCCCACCAGGCCCCCGAGACGGACGGCCAGGTGCTCCTCACCACGGACGGCGGGGCGGAGCCCGACCTGGCGCCCGGCCGTATGGTCAGGGCCAGGGTCGTCGGCACGGAAGGTGTCGACCTGGTCGCCGAGTGTCTCTCCGAGGAGGCGGGCAGATGACCGGAGTCCCGGCATCCGCGACGGGCGGGACCGGTAGGCCGGCGCCGCGCGGCAAGCTGGGCGCGGCTGCGGTCAATCAGGCCAGCCTCTGGAACATCGCGAACATCCTCACCATGATGCGGCTCGTCCTCGTGCCCGGATTCGTGGTCCTGCTGCTCCAGGACGGCGGGCACGACCCCGCCTGGCGCGCCTGGGCGTGGGCGGCGTTCGCGGTCGCCATGATCACGGACGTCTTCGACGGGCACCTCGCCCGCGCGTACAACCTGGTCACCGACTTCGGGAAGATCGCCGACCCGATCGCCGACAAAGCGATCATGGCGGCCGGGCTGATCTGCCTCTCGTGGCTCGGGGATCTCCCCTGGTGGGTGACGGCGGTCATCCTCGCCAGGGAACTCGGCATCACCCTCATGCGCTTCTGGGTGATCCGGCACGGGGTCATCCCCGCGAGCCGCGGCGGAAAGATGAAAACGCTGGCCCAGGGCACGGCGGTGGGCATGTACGTGCTGATGCTCACCGGTCCGCTCGCCACCCTGCGGTTCTGGGTGATGGCGGTGGCGGTCGTGCTGACCGTCGTCACCGGCCTGGACTACGTGCGCCAGGCGGTCGTCCTCCGGCGCCGGGGGCTCGCCGCCGAGCGCGCCGCGGCACGCGCGGAGGCGGCGACGCGATGAGCGAGGCCGCCCAGGTCCTGGCGCTGCTCGCGGAGCGTGGTCGCACCGTGGCCGTCGCCGAATCGCTCACCGGCGGTCTCGTGGCGGCCGCGCTCACCGCCGTCCCCGGTTCCTCCCGGGCCTTCCGGGGCTCCGTCACGGCCTACGCGACCGACGTGAAGCGGGAGGTCCTGCGGGTCGACGGCGATCTCCTGGCCGAGCGCGGGGCCGTGGATCCCGAGGTCGCCCTGCAGATGGCGGCGGGTGTACGGGACCTGCTCGGCGCCGACCGGGGCATCTCGACGACCGGCGTGGCCGGGCCCGATCCGCAGGACGGACAGTCCGTGGGCACGGTGTACGTGGCGGTGTCCGGGCCGGCCGGGACCGAGGCCCGGACCGGGAAAGTGGCGTCACTGCGATTGAACGGCGACCGCGAGGAAATCCGTAGAGAGAGCGTACGGAGCGTGCTGGAACTGCTCCGTGAGGAACTCTCGGGAAATGCGCGGGCACAGGATACGGAACAGAACGGGGGGAATTGATGTTTGCAGCCCTGAGTGAACACGACATCGCTCCCCGCACGGCCGCGGCGCGAGGCGGTACGGTGGGGCGTGAAGGATGCGGCTACGCGGTCCGAGGAGGGAGCCACCGATGATTCTGCTCCGTCGCCTGCTGGGTGACGTGCTGCGTCGGCAGCGCCAGCGCCAGGGCCGTACTCTGC
>NZ_JAPSIW010000549.1 GCF_031178505.1 Streptomyces sp.
AGCCGCAGCGGAAGTCCGGCCAGGTCCTCGAGGCGGACGGTCTCCCACGCGGCGAGGGGGTGGCCGGCGGGCAGGGCCACGAGGAGCGGGTCCCGCCAGAGCGGGAGCAGTTCGAGGCCGGGGGCGGCCGGCAGGGCCCGTACGAGAGCCGCGTCCAGTTCCCCGTCCCGTACGGCCGTGAGGCGTTCGGTGACCGGCAGACGGTTCAGCCGGACCCGCATGCCCGGTCCGGAGGCGGCGAGTTCGGCGAGGAGGCGGGGGATCCGGTCGCCGGGCGCGTGCACGGTGCCGAGCCGCAGCACCCCGTCCGCGCCGGCCACGATGTCGGCGGCGATCCGGGCGGTGCGGTCGGCGGCCGCGAGGACGGTGCGGGCCTCGGGGAGCAGGCGTTCCCCGGCGGCGGAGAGGTGGACGCGGCGGGTCGTCCGTTCGAAGAGGACCACGCCCAGTTCGCGTTCGAGCCGGCGGATCTGCTGGCTGACGGCGGACTGGACGATCGTCAGCCGCTCGGCGGCGGCGCCGAAGCCGCCCTCGTCGGCGACCGCCACGAAGTACCGCAGCTGTCTGAGCTCCATGGCCCGTCACCCTCCCGATTCATCGCGATCCGTGATCACTGTCTTCGCCAACCGCCGGTGGTACGGGGCTTCTTCCCGGGCTCGAATGGTGGCGAGTCCACGACAGGAGAGACCATGACCACGCCCCACCGCTCCCCCCGCCCCGGTACCGATGCCCCGCTGATCGTGCGGGCGGAGGACGCCGAACGGGTGCCGCTGCCGCACGGCGGCGCCTTCCTGCTCCTGGCCGACGCCTCGGACACCGGTGGCGCTCTCGGCGCCAACCGGCTGGCCCTCGGCCCCGGGGCGACGGGCGCCCGGCCGCACCACCACGCGCTGTCCACGGAGCTGTTCCTCGTCCTCGACGGGGCCCTGCGGTTCACCGGCGGGGGGCGCACCACCACCGTCACCGCCGGCGGGCTGATCTGCGTCCCGCCCGGTGTGCCGCACTCCTTCGGTGCCGCGCCGGACTCCCCCGCCGACCTGATCGCCGTCCTCACCCCGGGGATCGACCGCTTCGACTACTTCCGTGCCCTCGGACGGATCCAGCGCGGCGAGGAGTCCTTCGACAGCCTCCTGCCCGCGCAGGACCTGTACGACGTGCACTTCTCGCCGCCCCAGGGATAGGGGCCGTTCGTTCGGACCGGGCCGCACCGGGGAGAAGTGCCGCTTCAGCCGACCCGGACGCAACCGGGCCCTCGCCACCCGGCGCGGCGGACGCCCCGACCTCCACTCCCCCGCTGTCGCCCTCGGCGGCACCGGGGCCGGCGGGGCCTGAAATCCAGTCATCCCTGGACATGGCCGATTGCTGGCGCAATTCCGACTGCAAGCACGGTGGACATCTGCCCCCAATGACCCGGCGCCCCCTAACTCGCCGCTACAGCACCGATTTAGGACACTATCTCCCATTCATGGGTAACGTGGTGTCGCCGATCTGTCACGCATCATGAGGCATTCCGTGTGACCTGAATCACATCGCGGTCATGACCTGCGAGTGATATTTGCAATGTCGAACGCTCCTCGCACAGGAGCGACACACATCTCGACCTCCGTCAGATCGCCGTTGGCCGTGCCCTCCAGGCACAGGCGCCCTCCCTTGTCACGAAGGTCGACGGCGAACGTCGTGACCGCGCCGGACCGTTTCAGGCCGTGGATGCGCTCGTCGATGTAGCCGAGACCGTTCAGCACCTTCCTGACCTGGGCGGGGTCGGGCCGCTTGAGCCGGAGCACCGCCTCGGCCACGCGCTGTTCGTGCTGGACACCGGCGCACCAGTCACGGGCGTCGAGTTCCACTTCCGGGCCGGCCGTGGGGGCGACGGGCTCGACCGCTCCGCCCGGCGGCGGCTCCACCGTGGCACCGGGCGGCGGCTCGACCGGGGCGGTCGGCGCCTCGCCCTTCGGGGTGGCCGGTGCCTTCCGCTTCGCCCCCGGCGGGGGGCACTCTCGCGCCACCTCGTCCAGCATCTTGGTGAAGGCCGCGTCCTTCCTGGCCGAGACGGCATCGGCGGACCTGGTCGGCGCCCCGGGGGAATCGGGCCGCTCGGAGCCGCAGGCGGCCAGGGTCAGCGCGGCGAGGGCCGTCACCGCCAGGCGGCGCCGTCGGCGGCGCATTACGGGCTCAACTGCCATGATCCGGTGTCGGGTTCGCATCATGCGCCCAGTCTTGGGGCGGGCCGCACGCACCGCATGAGTACACGTACTCAACCTCCGGCGGTGACCGGAAATCTTCACTGCTGCAAGGAAGCGGAATCAACTACTGCCATATACAAGCCACTTGTGGCCGCAAACGCCACGGGTCTACGGTCCGCAGCGATCAAGCACCACACCTACGACACGAGGGGGGAACTCGTGCGCAAGACAGCCCTGCCTGTCCTTGCAGCGCTCTCCATGGCGTTGATGCTGCCGCAGCCGACCGCCGGAGCCGTTGTCATCGCGCAGCCGCAGGCCGCGGCCGCCACTGTCGATCCGCCGCTGGCCGACGGGGAGATCCAGCAGGTCGGTCCCGGCCTGTACTCCACCGCGGAGAAGTCCTTCGAGCTGTACGAGACCGATGTGGCCGAGGGCCTCATGGGCCGTACCCACACGGTGACCGAAGGCGCGGACGGAGTGGCCAGGCCGGAGTCGGCGCCCGCGACCCGTCCGGACCAGGGCGTCTTCGGCCCCGGCTGGGAGGCCGGGTTCCTCGGGGGTCAGCTCAACCGCAAGCTGGAGCAGCGGGCCGATTCCGTCGTGGTCACCGATCTCGACGCGAAGGTCTCCGTCACCTACGCGCTCAAGAGCAGCGTCGACTACCCGAGCGGCGGCGGCGTCAAGAAGTACGAGACCGCCGCCGGCGACAAGCTCACCGAGACCACCACGTACAACGAGGCGACCGGCACGCTGGTGACCACCGCGGTCGAGACCCTCGCCGCGGCCACCGGCACCCCGGACACCGACGTGACCGGCGACGCGGACGCCGGCGCGGCCGTCGGGGTCGCCGGCCTCACGGCCACCTACAACTGGAAGCAGGTCGCTCCGGGCACCGACAAGTGGCGTGTGACCAGCGTGGGCAACCTGGCGGACGGCGCCACCGCCACGGTCTCGTACGACACCAAGGGCCGGGTCGCCACGGTCAGCGAGCCCGCCACCGCCGACGCCCCGGCGCAGTCGGTGACGGTCAAGTACTCGACCGCCACGACGGCCACCGGCACGGCGCTCGGTGAGTACACGGGCCGGGCCAAGGAGATCACCCTCACGTCGGGTGCCACCACGCAGACGCTGGCGCGCTACTCCTACGACGCCTCGGGTCTGCTGCGCGGCGTGACCAACCCGGTCGAGGGCACCGACCCGGTCGCGTCGTACGCGTACGACACCGCGGGCCGTGTCTCCGACATCGCCTCCCCGTCCAGCGGTGAGTGGGACCTGACGTTCCCGGCCGAGTCGGCCGCCCCGAACGCCGCGCCCGTCGGCACCGACCTGCCGTCCGCCACCGAGCCCCTGCAGGGCCCGGCCGGTGACGGAACCGCGACCGCGCCCCCGGCCGCCGACTTCACCACCGGTGAGATCAACGACCCGCAGGCGTACCCGCGTTACTGCAACCGCGCCACCGAGTGGATGTGGTACCTCAACCGCGGCTGCGTCGCGTGGGCCGCGCACTACGGCTGGCACTGGCCGGTCTTCCGTTACACGCCGACCAAATTCCGCGTGGCGGGCATCCTCAACGACGGGTGCAGCACCCCCGGCCCGAACATCAGCCGCCCGGGTGGCTTCAACTTCCGCGCCGCGTGCGACACGCACGACTACGGCTACGGCCTGATCGGCAACACGTACAAGGGCTACAAGTACTACCTGGACCGCAGCAAGAAGTCGAACGTCGACAACGCCTTCTACGCCACGATGAAGACGCACAGCTGCAAGGCGTACAACATCCTCGTGCGCTGGCGGTGCAACTCCTACGCGTACGTCTACCTCAAGGCCGTGGCCTGGAAGGGCAACCCGAAGAACGGTGCCAACGCGACCTGATCACGCCTCCGCGCACCTTTCTGACGACGTACAGCGCGAGCTGACGTACAGCACGACCTCCTGACGGAGCACGCCCCTCGGGGCGTGAACGGGCCGGGCGGCGGACACCTCCCGCCACCCGGCCCGTTCCGCCGGGACCCCGTACCCCATCGCTCCTCCCCATCTCCCCGGGCTGTGCCGTGTCCGCGTCCGCCGATGCCTGGCCACGACACGCCCCCTGCTCACCGAGGCAACATGAAGAGAACCATCTGGGCGACGGTCGTCACCGCGCTGACGGCCGTGACCCTCGGCGCCGCGATACCGGCCCACGCCCTCACACCGTCGGGCACCACGTCGACAGCGGCCGAGGCCGCGACCGATCCGGTCGACCCGCCGCTCTACGACCGGACGGCGAGCGGCGGCAAGGTCCGCGTCAACGTCGTCACGGAGACCCTCGCGGATGTCGCCGACGCGGCGACCGCCGGCGAGAAGAAGCAGGAATTCGAGACCGTACCGGTGGTCACCCTCAAGGTGGACCGGGCCGGCCTCGACCAGCTCGCCGCGAAGCCGGGCGTGGTCAGCGTCACCGAGGACAAGGTGGAGCGGCCGACCCTGGACCAGAGCATTCCGCTCATCGGCGGTGACGACGCCCTCGCGGCCGGCAAGACCGGTACGGGCCAGACGATCGCCGTCCTGGACACCGGCGTCGAGGCCGGACACCCGTTCCTGAGGAACCGGGTCGTGGCCGAGGCCTGCTTCTCGCCGAGCGACGCCGAGAGCGGCATCGCCAGCCTGTGCCCGAACGGCGCCGACGCGCAGGAGGGCGCCGGTGCGGCC
>NZ_JAPSIW010000047.1 GCF_031178505.1 Streptomyces sp.
GATCGCGAGCACCGGGCAACGGCGCCATCTCCTCCAGCAGCTCGTCGACCTCCCTGCCCTGCTGCTCCCTGGCCCGGTCGCCCACCCGGCGCTCCAGTTCCTCGCCACCGACAGCGGTGACCACCTGGTCCCCGCCCATCCCGATCAGCCGGTGCAACCGCCACACCGGATAAATCTCGCCCACCGAGCGCAGTGCCCGGTACCAGGCGAGGGCGTGGTGGTAGTTGGAGTCGATGAGTGTCCCGTCGAGGTCGAGGACGGCGATGGCGGATGCGGTCACGCTCACCGGCTACCCGCCGGCCCGGTACCCACACGGAGACCGCGGAACCAACAAGGCGATCGTCGGTTGCGGCTCCCCGGCACTGTTGCTCAGCAGGTGTGACCACTTCATTCTCGTCACGGGCACGACTGCGCCCCGCCCACCGGCTGGAACATGACCAGGTCAGGCACCGGCGTTCGCGGTGCGTCTTTCGCAGTGAGGGCCGTACCAGTCCAGGCACAGGACGGTGGCGTCATCTTCCACGTGGCCGTCGCACGCTTCGGTGACCGCGCTGACCATGGCGCGCACGGCCTCACGGGCGTGCTCGGCGGCGGTGTCACGAAGGAGCGCGGGCAGGTCGACGACTTTCGCTTGGCGATCCTGCATGCCGTCGGTGTAAAACACCAGGCGGTCACCGGGGCGCAGGTCAAGGTCCTGCACCCGGTAGGCACCCTGCCAGGAAACACCGAAGGGAAGATCCATGTGCAGCTTGATCTCCTCAACGGTGCCGTCGCGCAACCGCAGGGGCCAGAGGTGGCTGGCGTTGACGAGCTGGGCGCTGGTGCCGTCCAAGGCGATGCGTAGCATCTGGCCGGTGGCGAAGGTGCGGCGGCCATGGTCGAGGAGGAATTGCTGGGTCTGGCGGGCCTGTTCGGCGAGGTCGGTACCGGCGCGGCGGGCGCCGCGGGAGGCGTTTACCGCCAGGGTGGCCATGAGGGAAGCGTCGACGTCGTGGCTCATGGCGTCGGTGATGGACAGGTGCAGGGTGTCCTCATCCAGACTGTAGTCGTAGGTGTCACCGGCGATGTCGGCGGCCGGGACCAGGGCACCGGCGAGGGCGAACTCGGGGGCCTGTTCGACCTCGGCGAGGATGCCTGCGCGGTGCCGTCCAGGACATCAGCGTTAGCTGACCGCACATGGGCACGGTTCGCCGTGCCCTATCGGGTCCATCATTACTCAGACTCGCCTGATGCCTCATCACCACCGCACACCCAGGGCACTTGCAGCAACACCAGTACCGAGAACTACAGCTCCGATTCCCGTTCCCACACTCATTCCGTCGAAGCTAAACGACATTCCCTCTTTATGACTGTCATGCGTGCCGCGCTAATCCTGTGTGTTCTGCCTGCTGGGACAAGCAGGCAGAACACACAGGGTTAGCGGTCTACGTGCGGCGAGTAGGAGGGGTTTTTCCACTGCATTGATTGAGCTTAATGACAACGCAGGTCATTAAGCCAATCGAGGCAGAGAGGTAAACCATCCAATCACGAACCTGCGAATAGGCCAAATTTGCGGTCGCTGCGGTGGCGAGCAAAAGGGCTAGGACGCTCACGATACGTGCTCGCGTTGAGCGGGCCCCCAATCTACGCAACATGCGCGTGGGCAAGAGGGCCACAACTGCAAGCGCAGCGGCCCCGATGCCCGCAGGAACAGCCGTTGATGTAGCTGCGATCGAGTCGTTCGTTGCGAGTATCGACGTAGCCACGAACA
The DNA here is from genome assembly GCF_031178505.1 of Streptomyces sp. Classification (GTDB taxonomy): domain Bacteria; phylum Actinomycetota; class Actinomycetes; order Streptomycetales; family Streptomycetaceae; genus Streptomyces; species Streptomyces gulbargensis. The sequence continues at coordinate 1,751 of NZ_JAPSIW010000047.1, forward strand.
ATGCGGCGGATCCTGCGCATAGAAGCCTGGCGACTAACACGAACATTTCACCCCTTCTAGCGAGCCTGGCATGTCCCCCGACGACACAGCAAAAGACCCTGCTTCCATGCGTCGGCACCGGCAGGCTCACCTGAACCAAGTCCTGTTCGAACCTCACCGACGACGTGAGCGGAAGGAAAACAGCGAGTCGGGGCTCGGTCCTAATTCCTGCGCCGGAACTGGACCAACACCGAAGCTGTTGCGATCACGCCTACGATGCTAAGGACGAGGAGGCCCCAACGTTCAGTCGCAAGAGAGGCTCCTGAAGAAAGCACGCACAGAGCGAGTACCGTCCAAACGCAGGCTTTCCAGGTTCGGCTCTCTCGCAAGTCCCCTGAGCTTCGCATACATACTCCTCTCGCTCTTACGACATAAGGCTGCAACTCAGTGGGGTGGAGACGATCGTGCGCCGCCTCCACCCAATGGCTTTAGTCTGCGATGTGCCGCCCGACTACCACCCCGACTCCGAAGGCACCGCCGATGAAGCCGCCGATGCCGACGCCGACTCCGCAGGCCTGGGGGCCGAAGAAGCACGCGCCTCCCCCGAGACCGGCTCCAGCTCCGGCGGACCCACCGATGATGCTGATATCAGTCACCAGGTCGTCGATGCCGTACAGGCCGGTGGGGTCGCTGTTGTTGATGGGGTCGCCGGCGGCGTAGAGGTAGGGGTTGGTTTCCTGGCCGGAGGGGTCGGGCTGGGTGAAGCGGCCGAGGGTGGGGTCGTAGTAGCGGTGGCCCATCTTGTACAGGCCGGTCGGGTCGGCGTAGGCGCCGGCGTAGCGGTACGGCTGGGGCACGGCCTCAGTCGGCGTCGTGCGCGGCAGGCCGGTGGGGCCGTAGGCGTAGGTGTGGGAGCGCTTGCCCGCGTCGTCGACGAGGCCGAGGACGTTGCCGGTGGCGTCGGTGAGGTAGTAGTAGGACTTCCCCCCAGTCGTCATGGAGTTCAGCGTGCCCGAAGGCTCGCGGATGAATCCGGTGTCGACGCCGTTCGTCGTGGTGGAGGCGAGGCCGAGCGCGGTGTGGTGGAACCAGGTGGAGCCGAGTTTGGTGCGTTCGGCGTTGGTGGTGCCGGCGTGGACCAGATCGTAGCTCTTTCCGCCTGCGGTGATGCCGGACAGTTGGCTGTAATCGGTCCACGACTCGCCGGTGCGGGGGGTGGATTCGGCTGCGGCGGTTTCGTTGCCGAGCTTGTCGTAGGACCAGCCGGTGGTGGAGCCGTTCTTCCCGGTCAGCTCGCTGGCGTCGTTGTAGGTGTAGGTGGTGCCGCCGGGGCAGGTGTTCTTGCTGCCGTCTCGGCTGGTGAGGTTGCCGGCCTTGTCGAAGCAGTACAGCCACGACGCCTTCCGCGCCCCCGCCGCGTCGGCCTCCAGCGCGTAGGAGAGGCGGTCTTGGGAGTCGTAGGTGTAGGTGGTCTTGAGCGTGGTGAGGTTGTCGGTGCGGGTGCGGATCTTGGTGGTGTCCTTGCCAGCGGCGGCGTAGCTGTAGGTCAGGTCGACGAAGGTCTGCGTGCCCGAGGTGGTCTTGATCGCCTGCGGGCGGCCGTTCTTGTCGATGGTGACCGTCTGGGTGGTGCCGCCGGGGTAGACGGTCTTGGTGCGCTTGTCGTTGTTGTTGTAGTCGAAGTCGGTCTTCTTGCCGTCTGGCGCCGTCAGGTAGTCGAGGCGGCCGGCCTTGTCCCAGGTGTAGTCCGTCGTCCCGGTCGGATCGGTGTAGAAGTCGACGTCGCCGCCGGGGGTGTAGGCGAGCGCGGTCTGGGCCCCGTTCTGCAGGGTGCGGACACTCTCGCGGTTGAGCTTGTCGTAGTCCCACTTGGTGGTGCCGGACGCGTCGGTGCGGGACGTGACGTTGCCGTCGCCGTCGTAAGAGTAGGTGACGGTGAAGTTGGTCGAGGAGACCTCGCGCACCCGGTCGCGGGAGTCGTAGGCGTAGACGGTGGTGATGCCGCGGCCGTCCTTGACCGTCTCGACCCGGCCGAATGCGTCGTAGGTGTAGGTCGTCTCCCCCAGCGGCGCCGGCGGCTTCACCTTGATCAGGTTGCCCTTGCTGTCATAGGTGAAGGAGGTGACCTTGCCGTTGCCGTCCTTCGCGGTGCAGCGCTGACCTTCGAAACCGCCGCAGGTCGGAGTGTCCTTGTTGTAGGTGTACTCGCGGGTACCGCCGGCGGTGCCCGACGTCGTCACCGACATCGTGTTGCCGTTGGCGTCGTACTTGAAAGAGTCCTTGCGACCGTCGGCGGTGGTGAAGTCGTTGGGCAGGTCGGTGCCGGCGATCGTCTGGTACGCCGTGACCGAGGCCGTCGCCCCGAGCGGGAGCTTCTGGGAGACGGGGTTGTTGCGGTCGTCCCAGCCGTAGGTGGTGGTGTTGCCGCCCGTGCCGTCACTGCCGGTGCCCATCGCGTCGATCGCGGTCTGGGTCAGGTGGTTCTTGTAGGTGGCGTGGCGGGAGTGACCGAGCGGGTCGGTGACCTTGGTGACCTCACCGTCATTGTTGTGGACGTACTTGGTGGCGTCGCCGTCGGGGTCGGTGACCGTCGTCGTGCCCGCATCGGCCGGGGTGGCCGCGGTGTAGTCGTAGCGCCAGGTCGGCCCGGTGTGGCCGCTGCCCGAGGTGCCGGTGGCGCGTTGCATGGAGGTGACGCGGTTGTGGCTGTCGTAGGTGAAGAGGGTGACGGTGCCTTCGGGGGTGGTCACCTTCGTCAGCCGGCGTGAGGAGTCGTACTCGTAGGCGGTGGCCTTGCCGGCGGTGTCGGTGACCTTGGCGAGGTTGCCCGTGCTGTCGAGGTCGAGAACGGCGGTGCGGCCGGTGTGGTCCTTGGCCTGCCACTGGCTCGCGTCCGTCTTGACCAGGTCGATCCAGCGGCCGGAGCGGGTCTCGGTGAGCTTGAAGCCCTTGTGCTCGGTGCCCTCGTCGTGCTGGTCGACGGTGATCGTGCCGTCGTTCTTGTCCGTCACCTTCAGCAGCGTGCCGTGCTCGTTGTAGGTGTCCTTGGTGCCGGACTTGCGGTCGGTGAGGGTGTAGGTGCCGTCCGCGTTCTTCCTCAGGTCCTTCGAGTAGCCCGTCGGCGTCGTGTACGTTCCGTCCGCGTTGGCGGTGAAGCGCAGCAGGCTGCCGGTGGCGTCGAAGCCGTCCACCTCGCCGTCGTTGATCTGCAGGTAGCGTTCGTATGCCTGCCACCAGCGCTGCGACACCTTCCCCCACGGGGCCTCGAGGGAGTTGTAGGTGCGGGTCAGCTGGAGTTTCTGGCCGACGCCGGCGATGTCGAAGTCGGTCGCGGCGAGCATCAGGTTGCCGTTGGAGACGTTCACCCGCGCGACCAGGGCGTCGTTCAGGCGGGTGTCGAGGATCTGGTGCCAGGGCACCTCGCCCTGGCCCTCGGGCACGTAGCCGGCTGCAGCGGCGTCCACGGCAGCCGAGCGGGATGCGGACGTCTTGGCGGGCTCTTCACCGGCAGCGCGGGCCTCCTGCGCCGTCCGCCAGGCCGCGACCTCGGCCGACGGCTTGGCCTCCGCCTCCGAGGTGGGCGCCTTGATCGAGCCGGCCGGTGTCGCCGGCGCCTGTACCTTGGTCGGCTTCGTCCACGGACTCTCCGGCTCCGGCAGCTCCGGTTTCGGCGTCACCGCCAGACCGGGAGCCGCCGCGATCACCACGGCAGCCGCGGTGATCGCCGAGACGAGAGCGGTTCTGTGTGTTCTCCGGGCACGCCACATGGGCGTGCGCGCAGCACGCGAGTGCATCAGCTTCCCCCCACAGGAAGTCAGACCCGGCAACCCCAGCGGTCGCCAGCGGCACACAAGCTGTCACAAGACGCACACAAACCGGCGCGGCGTCCCCCCGATGCACGTATGCATGCGGGCCGGAACCAGCCCTACCGCTTCACCCCGGCAAACCAGGACGTTAGCCCTTTAACTCTACGGGCAGCGGGCGGAGTTGTCGGTTCCGTTATCGTTCCCCGGAGGCAGCTTGACCGGAATTGTTTGGTCCAGGGCGCCTTCCGGTCCGCTGCGGTTCCTGACCGCCGTCTTTCGGTCAGGTTCAGACCTTTCCGGGGGCCCGTTGCGCAGGCTGAGCAGGGTGTTCTCGCTGGCCATGACGGCGAACGGGTGATCGGAGAAGTTGTCTCAGAGGACGGCGTGCACGGCAGGTGCCGCTGTGCGCGCGGTTTCACCGAATGCACACTTGGCCCGTCCTGCATGCGTGGTCCCCCAGCCCGCGGCAACCACCCCCTGTCGTGAAGGACGCCCCCGCGATGAGCACACCGGGCAGACACATGCCCTGCTCCCGTTCCAGCCGCCGCCACGTTTCCGCCCAGCGGCTCACGCGCTTCGTGCAACAGGCCGGCCGCCTGCTGTGCTGGAGCCTCACCGCCGGCATGGCCACCGCCGCCCTCGAGCTGCTCATCACACCCGCAGCGGCCTGGTGGCACATGATGTGGCCCCTGCCCTGGTACCTCACCTGCGTCTCCGCCCCTCTCTGGGCCACCCTCCGCACCCACGAGAAGGCCGCGCACCAACAAGCGCCTGAGGAAGACAACGACATCCCCGGCGAGTGGGAACAAGCCGCCTGACCCCACGACACCAACGGACCCGGCAGGCGCAGTAACCGAGCATGGCGGCGACCTGTGACGTCGATAGATGTCGTGGTCGTAGCCGCGGTCGGCCAGCAGAGCGTCCGGCCGCCGACGGGGCCTGCCGACCCGGCCCGCGACGGGTGGGATCTTGTCGAGGAGGGGCATCAGCTGGGTGACGTCATTGCGGTTGCCGCCGGTCAGCGATACCGCGAGCGGGATGCCCTGGCCGTCGACGACGAGGTGGTGCTTGCTGCCCGGCCGTGCTCGGTCGACCGGGCTGGGCCCGCTTGTGGGCCCCTGCGGGCAGCCCGTCCCCGGTGTCCTCGCCGAAGTGCTCGTCGGCGGGGTCATGCTGTGGTTCGGCCTCTGCTGGTACGTGCTGCCGCTGTGCCTGCGCCGCCGCGCCGCCCAGCGCTCCCCCACCGACGACGCATAGGCGCCCGGGGCGCGAGGCGGCCAGGGCGTCGTGACCGGATGCCGGAGCAACGGGCAACACGGTCCGCCTCAGGTGCGCGGCCAGAAGGCCAGCAGGTCGGGCCTGCCGCCGTCACCAGGGGCTCGGTCGCGGTCTGGTCGGCGTCCACCGCATTGAAGCGGACGTCGGGGATCGTCCTGGCGTACTGCGTGGTCAGCCACGACGGACGGGGCGGTCGCTTTCCGCTGCAGGGGCAGGAACGCGTGCGTGACGCGCACCAGGCCGAAGACGTTGGTTTCATAGACGTGGCGGATCTGGTCGGCCGTCAAGTCCTCGGGTGCGGTCACTTCGCCGAGGATGCCAGCGTTGTTGACGAGAATGTCCAGGTGGCCGACCCATGCGCGCAGCGTCTCGACCGCCGAGCCGGTCGGCGGCCTTGCGTCCGTTCCCGGCGTCCCGGGCTCCGATCCAGACCGTCTGGCCCGCCTGGACGAGTCGGCGCGCGATCTCGTGACCGAGGCCCCTGTTGCCGCCGGTGATCAATGTGGTGGTCACGTCGTGTCTCTCCTGTGCGTGTCGTCGGAGCGGGTGCTCCCGGAAAGCGGTCACCGGGAGCACCCAAGGGATTGGTCCCGCGGCGGTGTGCTCCGTCGGCGTCGACCCCGACGTCGGCGGGCGCCCTGCTCTAGTGGGCGGGGCGGAACGGACGCAGTAGGCGGATGCCGTCCTCGATGGATCCGTCGATCAGTTCGAGCATGTGCGGGACGAGTTCCCGCATCCGGGGCGCGGCGAGGTGTGCGTCGAGGTGTGCGCGTGTCTCCCAGCGTTCGTAGATGACGAACTCGCCGGGTCGGCCCTCGACTTCGTGAGACTCGTAGTCGATGTTGCCGGGGTCGTTGCGCGAGGGGGTGACGGCGGCGGTGATGAACGCCTTGAGGTCGTCCTCCCTGCCCGCCTTCGCCTTCGCGTCCCAGACGACGGTCACGTAGCCGTTGTGTGTTGCGGTCATAGTGATTCCTTTTCTGTTCCGTGTTGTGTTCCGTGCTGACGAGCTGTGTCTGGTATCGAGCCGGGTCAGCTCTTGATGAAGTCGAGGAGGTCTGCATTGACGGTGTCGGCGTTGACGGTGCACATGCCGTGGGACAGGCCCGGGTAGACCTTCAGGGTTACGTGCTCGACCAACGTGACCGCCGACCGGGCGGAGTTGGCGATCGGGACGATCTGGTCGTCGTCACCGTGCATGAGGAGCGTGGGCACGTCGATCGCCCGGAGGTCGTCGGTGAAGTCCGTCTCCGAGAACGCTCTGATCCCCTCGTGGTGCGCCTGCGCGCTGCCGGCCATCCCCTGGCGCCACCAGTTCTGGATGATGCCCTGGGAGACGTCCGCGCCCGGACGGTTGAACCCGTAGAACGGCCCGGAGGCGATGTCGAGGTAGAACTGGGAGCGGTCGGTGGCCACGCCCTCGCGGAAGCCGTCGAAGACCTCCACCGGCAGCCCTGCGGGGTTGGACTTCGTTTGGACCATGTGCGGCGGGACCGCTGCGATGAGGACGGCCTTGGCAACCCGGTCGGCACCGTGCCTGGCGACGTACCGGGCGACCTCTCCGCCACCGGCGCAGTGGCCGACGTGGACGACGTCGCGCAGACCGAGGTGTGCCACCACGGCGGCGGCGTCCGCCGCGTAGCGGTCCATGTCGTGCCCGTGGCCGACCTGGGCGGAGCGCCCGTGCCCGCGGCGGTCGTGGGCGACGACGCGGTAGCCCCGCCGGACGAGGAACAGCAGTTGGGCGTCCCAGTCGTCCGAGCTCAGCGGCCAGCCGTGGTGGAACATGACCGGTCGGCCCGAGCCCCAGTCCTTGTAGAAGATTTCGACTCCGTCGCTGGTGGTGACGAACGGCATGGTCCGCTCCTCGTGGTCTCGCCCGGGTACCGGGCGGATTCGATGTCTCCACGAGAATGGCTCGGCCACCGTGCCGACAGCCTCCGTCAGCTGACTGACATCCGGCCGACGGCTCGCTTACGTCAGTACCGGGGCAGTGCTGAGACCCGACCGGTAGCTCTCACAGCCGGGTGGCCGGAGGCTCGGGAGGCAGCGCCTCCAGAGCGTCGCGGAGCCCGGCCCGCGACGTGATCCCCAGCTTCGGGAATACACGGTAGAGATGCGACGACACAGTCCGCGGCGAAAGGAACAGACGCGACGCGATCTGCGGGTTCGACAGCCCCGTCGCCGCCAGCCTGGCGACCTCGAGCTCCTGCGGGGTAAGGGCCTCGCCGACCTTGCCCCGGCCGGTCCGCGTCATCCCGGTGGCGCGGAGCTCCGCCGCGGCCCGGGCCTCCCACGAACGCGCTCCGAGCTCCTCGAAGCGGCCGCGGGCGGCGGCCAGCTGCACCCGGGCCTCGCGGTTGAGCCCCTGGCGGCGCAGCCTCTCGCCGTATGCCAGATGAGCACGGCCGACCTCGAAGGGCCACTGTTCGATGCCCGGCAGCCCGAGTGCCTCCTCGAAGCACCGGACCATGTCCTCGGCAGCCGATGTCATCGCCGTGACCGTGGCCGCGCTCAGCGCGAACCGCGACGAGAGGTGACCGACACCGGCGTCGCGCAGCGCGTGCGCGTGCCGTCGCGCCTCCGCGTGCCGCCCGGAGCGCACGGCGGCCTCGACGAGGTCCGGCGCGGACCACACGGCCTCGGGGTTGAACGCCGGCAGCACACCCGGGGCGCAGATCGCCGTGGCGTGCCGGAACGCCGTCTCGAAGTCGGCGGCGCCGAGGGCCGCCCGGGCCGCCGCCTGGTGGGCGCAGTTCTCCAATCGCCGCAGGCCCCTGGGACCCGACCACCCCCAGATGTCCTCGCAGTGCTCCCGGCACGCGTCGAGGGCGCCGCGCTGGGCCGCGGCCATTGCAGCGACGTAGTGCCCCACCTGGGCGAACAGGTGGTACCCCGTCTCCTCGGACAGCGCGATGAGCTCGTCCGCGGCGCCGGCCGACGCCTGCCACCGGCCGGCGTACAGGTCGTCCAGGGCGACGAACATCAGGGCCGGCATGCTCGATCCCACCGCGCCGCCGTCGCGTATGACCCGGGACACGGCCTCGTGACAGCCCGGAAGCCGGTCGAGGTACGAGGCGGTCAGGGCGGTGCGGATGACCACGTCGGCGTCACTCTGGTCCCTCAGCCGCGCGATCTCCTCGTCCAGGCGGCGCAGCATGCCGTCGGTGACGGAGCCGAGGTCGTGGTGGACGCGCCCCAGCGACGCCGCGGCGGCGGGCGCCGCCTCGGGGAACCGGGCGAGGACGTCGACCAGAGGCTGCCAGTGCTCGGGCCGGCCCGAGTACTGGCTGGCGAGGATGAGGGTGAACAGCGCGGTCTCCAGCTCCTCATGCGGCGGTCCGGGCATCACCGGGTTCTGCTCGACCGCCTCCATCAGGAGTGCATGGGCCGTATCGGCGTCGCCTTCCGTGACGAGCACCAGGAAGCCGGCCGTCGCGGCCGCCGAGAGCGACCGGGCCGCCGGATTGCCCTCGACCTCACGCATGATCTCGTGGCTGACCTTTAGATGGCCTGTGACCCAGGCGGCGGCATAGGCGGCCTGGGACAGGCGGCGTCTGCGGTCCGCTCGGTCGGTGCTCAGCTCGGCCGCGCGCCGCAATCTCGCGATCGCGCCGTCGGCGTCACCGCGCCGCAGGCTGCTCCGGGCCGCCGACTCCACCACGGCGGCGACCGCCTCGTCGGGCGCCGTCGTGGCTCTCGCCAGGTGATCACCGCGCCGCTCGGGCTGGTCGGCCAGCGCGTCGGCCAGCCGGCGGTGGGCGCCGCGCCGCTGCTCACCGGTGGAACCGTCGACTACCGCGGACCTGACCAGCGGATGCCTGAAGCGCACCGCGCGGCCGTACTCCGTGACCATGACCAGGTGGTCACGCTCCGCGGGAGCGAGTTCCTCAAGGCTGCCCGGCCCGCCGGCCGCCTCGAGGACGCCGATGTCGCCGGAGCCCTCGAGAGCCGCGAGCAGCAGTACCTCGCGTGTTCCCCTCGGCAGTCGTCCGACGCGGGCGCCGTACAGAGCGCGGACATCCCGCCCCGGGCCGCTCGCCCACCCCGTCCCTTGGCCGTGTTGGTCGCCGGACACCCCGGTGGACCCGGCGAACTCGAGCAGCGCCAGGGGATTTCCCTGCGCCTCGTGGGCCACGGTCGAAAGAACCCGGCGGGGAAGGTGAGCAAAGCGTCGGGACAGCAGCCGCAGGGCGTCCGCGTCACCCAGCGGCGCGACCTCGAGCTCCGGCAGACCGGTGGACCGGAAGGGTTCGCCGGACTCCGCCCGCTGCGCTCCGAGCAGCCCGATGCGGCGGCCCCCCAGCCTTCTGGCGACGAAACCCACCGCGGCTCGGCTCGCCTGGTCGACGACATGAAGGTCATCGACCACGAGGAGCAACGGCCGCTTCTTCGCGGCCTCGTCGAACAGGGACAGTGCCGCGTTCAGGACGGCGATCCGGCTCGGCGCGGGACCGGCGCCGAGACCGAGGGCGACCTCGAGGGCCTCCCGCATGGAACGCGGCAGACGATCGAGCTCGTCCGGCAGCGAGCCGACGAGCTGATGGAGGCCCGCGAAGCTGATGTCCGTCTCGTACTCGACACCGCTCCCGCGGACGACCCGCACTCCCTTCGCCACCGCCAGCTCGGCGGTCGCGTCCAGGAGTGCCGTCTTCCCCACGCCCGGATCACCGGTGAGCACCAGGACAGCTCCGTCCGTCCCGGCCATGTCGAGGAACGCCGCAAGCTCGGCGAGCTCGCCCTCCCGGCCGACCAGCCCGGTCGGGCCGACGCCCATGCCTGTCCCTGACTTCGCCCACATCCGCCGCGTCCCTCGTCCTGCCTCGCGAAGCAGTCGAAACACTAGCCACGCACCTGACCAGGAAGTATCGCACCCACCGGCAAACGGAGCCTGAAGCCATCTGCTTCGCCGACACCCGCAGCTCCCAAACGATAATCATGCAGAACACCCGTCGGGCGCCGCAGCCCCACCGCAACGACAGCACCAAGGGCAGTCAGCCTTCCCGGGAAGCCCTTCGAGTCGGCTGATGACGGTGATGTGGGTGGCGTCGACGTGGGCGGCCTGAGCGGCGTTGAGGACCTTGGTGGTCTCGGCTCCGTCGATGAGTACGCGACCCACTCGGCGGTGCCCATAGCGCGTACGGTCGCGTGGGTCACCGCGTCCGCGCCCCGCCGCGAGGACGTCGTCCAGGGTCGGCGGGTTCGCGGTGCCGAGCCGGTGCGTCCCCGTCGTCGGCGTGAACAACGTGTTGCCGTCGTCGAGCAGGTGCACCGGGCGCACGGCACGGGCGCCGTCGTACGCCGTGCCGGCCAGGTTCCCGCGGCGGCGGGGGTCTCCTCACAGAACTGGCACCGCGGCGCTTTCCTCGCCCCTCCCGCGCTCCGGGCCCGCCCCGAGCGCCGTCAGCGTCACCCCGGCTGCCACCGCCAGCGCCGCCACCAGTCCCGCCGCGAGCACCGCCCAGTGACCCAGGAACGTACAGACGACCACCAGCAGCGCCGTGGTCGGCAGCACCGACTGCTGGGCGATCCCCACCTTGTAGAAGCGCGAGTGCAGCGCCCATACCGTGAGCAAAAACAGCGCTGTCGGCAGCGTCACCGCCGCCGACGCCGACAGCGCCGAAAGGTGCGTCTTGCCCACCGCCTGCTCCACCGCCACCTCCAGGCCGGCCCCGATCGCGGCACCCGAGACGAAGATCAGGTAATGGCCGTAGCCCCAGAGGAAGGACTGCCGGTTGGACCGGAGGTGCCCGTGGATGGGGACCGCGAAGTACACCCACCAGGCGGCGAAGATGATCAGCAGTCCGCCGGCGGCGATGGGCAGCAACTCCCCCAGGGCCTCGTGCTCGTCGATCCCCGACTGCACGGCGACGGTGGCCGCCGCGATGGTCTCGCCGAGCACGATGAGCGTGAGCAGCCCGTACCGTTCGGCGATGTGGTGGGGGTGCCACGGCGTGGGGTGGGCCCGCTCCGCATACAGCGGTACGGCCATCTCCAGTGGCGCCATCACCAGGAAGACCCACGGCCGGTCGGCCTCCGGCAGGGCCAGTAGCCCCAGCCAGCCGATCTGGCACAGCCCGATGGCGTACCGCAGCGCCATCGTCCGCTCGGGGCCCTGGCTCGACCGCGCCACGCGCAGCCACTGCGCCATCATGGCGAGCCGCATGATCACATAACCCAGGACGACGACCAGGTACGCGTGTTCCTCGAACACCTGGGAGACGCCTGCCGTCAGGACGAGCACGCCGGCTATCTGGATCAGCGTGGCGATCCGGTACAGCACGTCGTCGTTGTAAGCACAGGTCGAAGAAGAGCTCCAGTGCGGAGACGCCGCGGCGGGTCTCGCCGCGGCCTCGCGCCGTGAGCCTGCGCAGTGGTCTGTGGTGGGCGGGCGCCGCGGAGCACACCGGCGGCGGAGCCGGGCTGCTTGTCATCTGGTGAGCCAAGCTCCGAAATGCCGCTGCAGTCGGGGATTGATCTGCCAGACCATCGCTGCTGCCGCCGCCGGGACGAGTACAGCGAGTCGCACCGGCAGGTACAGATCCTCCAGAACAGGGCTTGTGGCAAGGCCCAGCAGGACGATGGTGGGGTAGATACCGCAGACGGTGAGGAGCCACAGCTTCCAACGCCGGACGGCGGCCGGAACGGTGGGGCTGAGCCGGGGTTCGGCGTTCGCGAACGCGTTCCGGCTCTGCTCCCGGAGCGTGTGTCGGATGTCCGTCACTGCCGGTGGGCTTGGCAGTCCAGGATCGTCGGCACCGTAGGCATGGGAAACAGTTCTCTCGTTCATGGACCACTCCAAATCGACATGCTGCGTATCGTTTTGATTCCATCGGTTCCTACGCGACCGAGGCGATGTCGGCGCTGCGTGATGGGCTACCCGCGCGCAATAGCGGCAGCAGTTGCCGGGTGGGCAGCACAGGGCTCAGATGGCTCACCGTCGGCCGCTGCTGGTATCCGTCCACTGGCATGCTTCGGATGGTGCCGTTCCAGGTGAAGCCGCACCCGCGTTGTTGACCAGCACGTCGAGGCGACCGTGCCGTGCCGCCACTTCGGCCGCGGGTCGCTGGGTCTCGGCCAGAGCGGACAGGTCGGCGATGTATTGCCCGGTCCCGAAATGTTGCGCGACCGGCACCGGTCGCTGCGGGTTACGACCGTGCAGAAGCAACTGGTGCCTGGCTTCCGCGAACTCCTCAGCCAGAGCGAGACCAAGAGCGTTCGTCGCTCCGGAGATCGGAATCGAGGCCATGGTGCACCGTTCCTGTGCAGGAGGGCTGCCCGGCGCCCAGGTGGGCGCCGGGCCAGGTGGGCGCCGGGCCAGGTGGGCGCCGGGCCAGGTGATGATGTGATCAGTGAGCGGACTGGGTGTGGTCCTGCTCCACGTACACCTTGAGGGCCTGGAACTCCTCGATCGCTCGCGGGCCGCACAGGTAGCCGTAACCGCTTCCCTTGACGCCGCCCTCCTCGAAGTCTTCGCTGATGGCTCCCCAGGTATTGATCCATACCGTGCCGGTGCGGATGCGCCGGGCGATCCGGCGGGCCTTCATTGAGTCCGAGCTGAACACCGAGGCGGCCAGGCCGTAGATGGTGGCGTTCGCCTTGGTCACGGCGTCGTCCTCGTCATCGAAGATCTCGAACGTCTGGACCGGACCGAAGACCTCTTCCTGCACGATCCGGACGTCGGTGCGGTCCACCTCGATCAGGCTCGGCCGATAGTACGCGCCGGCGGCCAGCGGGCCGTCGGTGACCACACCGCCGCGCAGAAGTACCGTGCCGTACGAGGCGGCTTCCTCGACGATCGCGTCCACCCGCTGGGCGGAGGCCCGGTCGATCACCGGGCCGAGCTGGGCCTTCTCGTCGTCGCCCGACCCGAGCCGCACCTGCGCGAGCGCGGCGGTGAGCCGAGTGCGCACCTGGTCGGCGATGTCCCGGTGAACCAGTACACGGGAGCCGGTGCAGCAGAACTGCCCGTTCATCAGCACCAGCGACTGCACCACGGTGGGGATCACCATGTCCAGATCGGCGTCGGGAAAGATCACCATGGGCGCCTTGCCGCCCAGTTCCAGACCGAGCCGCTTGAGTGTGGTGGAGGCCGCGGCCGCGATACGGCGCCCGACCGGCGTACTGCCGGTGTAGTTGATCACGTCGACCTTGTCCGAGGAGACCAGGAACGGGGCCCCGGTGTTGCCGGACTCGGTGAACACGCTGACCACGCCCGCCGGGATCTCCGGGACCGAGGCCAGGACCTGCGCGAAAAGCTCATTGGTCAGTGCCGTCTGAGCCGGAAGTTTGACCACGACGGTGCAGCCGGCGGCCAGCGCCGGGCCCAGTGCCCGCACGGTCAGCATGATGGGGGAATTCCAGGGAGAAATGATCCCGGCGATACCGAGCGGCTCGGGCACCGAGTGGGTGTACTGGCCGGGTGCCGTCTCGGCGGCGCGCCCGGCGGTCTGGGTACGCACAGAGGCCGCCGCGTACCGCAGCCACCCGACTGCACCGCTGACCTCCCACGTGGTCTCACCCAGCAGCTTGCCGTTCTCCCGGGACAACATGGCCGCGACCTCGGGTATCCGGGCCTCGAGGCCGTCGGCCAGCCGGCTGAGCGCGGTCGCCCGGAGCGAGGGAGTGCACGCCCATTCGGTCGTCTCGAACGCGGCGGCGGCTGCGTCCACGGCGGCCGAGGCCTCTGCCTCGCCACCGTCGTAGAACGAGCCGACGACGGTGCCGTCGGCCGGGTTGATCGATTCCAGAACCGAGCCGGAGCCGGTCCACTGTCCGTTGATCCAGTGCTGCGCGATGGTGTTCATGGTCCGCTCCTCGTGGTCTCACCCGGGTACCGGGCGGATTCGATGTCTCCACGAGAATGTCTCGGCCGCCGTGCCGACAGCCTCCGTCAGCTGACTGACATCCGGCCGACGGCTCGCTTACGTCAGTACCGGGGCAGTGCTGAGACCCGACCGGTGGCTCTCGGTGGACGTTGAGTCCGCCTCGGGTGTGACCCAGATACGCGTCAAAGGGGCAATGAGTTGATCTTGAGGCCCTGACGGGCAGCCTGAGTGCCCCGGAGAGGCCACAGCCTCGTACGAGGGTGATGCTTTGGCCTTTTGCTCCTTTGGGTGGGCACAGTCCCGGTAGCGTGCCGCCGACCACGCGATGTGAAGGACGGGGCCGCGGTGGCGAGGCGGTGGGTCCGGTACGTGATGCCGGTGATGGTCGATGTCGACTGCGACGACGACAAGGTGACCCGGGTGGTCACGCTCACGGAGGAGGTCCGCGAGGACCGCGACGACATGGGGCGCTTCCTCATCTCGACGAGAAGTTCGTCCACCGGAACGGCGACGAGCAGCCCCAAGCGCACACGTTCTGTGTGGGCGAGCCTCGCTGGGAGCATCCGCAGTTCTGAGCTGGCGGGCCGGTGAACTGGCTGGAGACCTCAGCGTGGGAGGAAGACTTCGACCTGACTGAGGCGGACGACCGGTACGCGGAGATCGACCCGTACGAGCTGCGGGAGCGGTAGAAGGACAGCAGAGGGCCCCGGCCGGGAGCTTGGTGTTCGCGGTGGTCAGGCCGCTGGCGTGAAGAGTTCGAGCGGGCGTTCCCTTCTGCCGGGCGCCCAGGCCCTGGACGCGGCGGCTCTCGGAGATTTCGAGTGCGTCCAGGAGCTGTGCGGCGCGGGCCTTACCGATGCCGGGCATCGACTCCAGCAGGCGGCGGACGTAGACCTTGCCGACCACGGTGTCCTCGCGCTCCAGCGCCTCCTTCAGCGAGACCTCGCCGTCCTTGAGCTGGGCGAGGACCTCGCCGCGCTCCTTGCGGACAGCGGCGGCCTTCTTCAGCGCTTCGGCGCGGGCCTCGACGGTCAGTGCGGGCAGAGCCATCGGGGACCTCTTCTCGTACGGCGTTGCGGCGGCCATCATCACCCCGCCGTCGGGCTGGTGACCAGCAGGTTTACGGATTTGTCCCTGGTAGGGTGCCGACTTCGCCCTGTGCGGTCCAGGTCTTGAGTACGTGTTCGCAGCCGTCGCTGACTTCGATGAGGCGAATGACTACGCTGTCCTGGCTGCCGTACAGCCCGACCCAGACGCGGTACGTGCGCAGGGCGGGAGCGTCGTCGGTCCATTCGCCGGTGACGGCCGGGCCGCCCTCTTCGAACTGGAGGACCGCGAGGTACCGGGTGGGCTCCGGCTGGTCCGCCGAACGCGGGCGGGAACGTCCCCGGCCTTCAGGGCGGCGAAGTCGGCGTGCGCGGCCTCGAGGGCTTCGGGGTACGCCTCGTGCTTGGCGTGTTCGGCGAGCGCCCGGTAGATGCTGGCGACGGAGGGGTTCCGTCCCTTGCGCCTGCCAGTGGGGATGATCAGGTCGGGCTGGATCTGCTCGACGGACTCGCCGCCCGCGGGGCGCCGGAGCACGGTGTGGAGCATGTCGGCGGTGATGACCGGGGGCCGGCCGCCGTGCTTGCCCTTGCGGGCCGGGGTGTCGAGCCCCTCCAGCGTCGACTCCGGGATGTTCTCCCGTTCGGTCTCCGCCATCGCCGCGAAGAACGCGAACAGCAGCTTGCCGGGGCCGGTAGGCCGTAGATGCCGGGCAGGGGCCCGGCGAACATCTCCAGGACCAGGCCGTGGGCGGTAAGGTGGTCGGCGAGCGCGGTGAGTTCGGCGGCGTCGCGGCCGAGCCGCTTCATCTCGTACACGGTGAAGATGACGCGGCAGTGCGGGGCGTGGGCCTTGACCTCCTGCGCCGTACGAGCGCCTCCTCGAACTGGGCCCTCCGCGGACGCGGGTGCTGATCTTCTCGTTGAAGATCTTGTCCCTCGGGATGCCGTGGCCCGCAAGGCGTCGAGCTGGGAGTCGTCGTCCCGCCCAAGGGCGGAGCAAAGGGCGCGGGTGGTGCCGTCTCTTACGCCTGCCTCCGCGCCGGCTCTCGTGAACGTCACGGACTCATGGCAGGCCGAGCCCTCCACGGTCCGCGCACGCGTGGAACTCGTCCACGGTCAGCGTCGGATGCACAGGGCTTGGCGGCATGGGGAAGGGCAGTCCGGCCCCGCGTACCCCGATGATCTTTGGGGTGGGGTCTCGTCGCAGCCGTGTGTCTCGTGGCGGCGGGCCCGGAGAACGTCACTCGATGTGGGTCGTTGCCCTACCTGCCGGCCAGGGCTGTACGGGCGGGAGACGGTGAAGCTTCTCCTCGGCCTTGGAAGTCGTCCGGAGTCCGCATGCCTCGAGATTCACACGTCTGTCGGAAGAACAACATCGCTGCCTCCCAGTTGGTCCGCTCCGGCGTATCACCAGAAGCCAGGGAGTCCGGCACGACAAGCGATTCATGACCGCCCCAGAGCACCGGCACGGCATCCCTGCCGTGTCGGCGCCGCCCTTGCGGCACACACGCTGCGGCTCAGTGAGAGCCGCACACACTGATGGAGGAATCAGCGCATGGAGCACGACGAGTCCGACCTCGACATCAGCGTCCTGGAGTCCGGCGACGGACAGGCCACGTTGATCAACCTCACCGACGACGGCTGCGGCAGCACCTGCTCCAGCCCGTGCGCCACCAACGTGGCCTGACAACAAGCACGCCGATGTGCCAGCTCGCGCGGTCTTGGG